>DKBB01000411.1:4117-4340 GCA_002451015.1 Acidobacteria bacterium UBA6911 | reverse complement strand
CGGCAAAAAGATGGAAAATTGCAGCAATATATTCATGGTCGCAATACGGATGATCGGAAAATTTTTTTAATTGAAATAACTTTCCTGTACTGGTCGCCGAGGGTTCGGTGGTCCTTCGCTTGCATCCAGGTACAGCCGCCATTTATGCCGGCATAGAGTTACCAAATGTCACGGATGGATTCAGTGGAAACGCTCCCGATTTCGGCTCCTGTGGATTCGGCTA
>DKBB01000411.1:0-4021 GCA_002451015.1 Acidobacteria bacterium UBA6911 | reverse complement strand
ACGATTAAAATACTGACCGGCCTGCTGGCTGCTACGGAAGGCGAAATACATGTTCTGGGACACAACATGTATGATATCAAAGAGTCGCTTGAAGCCAAGAGCAGAATCGGTGTCGTACCCGAGGACTTGGCTCTGTTTGAAAATCTGACCGNNGATGCCGAAAAGAAACTCGTTCTGGAGTATTCGCACGGGATGAGAAAGAAACTGGCGCTGGCCGCCGCACTGCTTCCCAATCCGGATATGCTTTTTCTGGACGAGCCGTTTGAAGGTGTGGATGCAGTTACATCGCGCATTATTCGCGACATGTTGATGGGTTATATCGGACGCGGGTCGACGATATTCCTCACATCCCATGTTCTCGATGTGGTCGAAAAACTGTGCACGCATGTGGGCATCATTGTAAAAGGTGAACTTGTAGAACAAGCGGAGCTGAACGAACTTCGCCGGGGGAGTTCCCTGGAGGAGCGATTTCTTGAGAAGGTCGGGGCAGATGAAGAAGCGACGCATAAGCTTTCCTGGTTGCACGAGGAAATGCCATGATTTGGGAACATCTTAATACCTACATCTGGGTGCGCTGGCGCCTTTCCGTGAATCAGGTCAGACGTTCCGGAACCGTTGGCGTCATCATTGCGGCAATCCTGTCCGGGCTGAGGATTTTGGGTGGAGTCATTACATTTATCGTCGGACTGCTGATCGGCCTCCTGGCCTTGAGCCGGGTCGAGCCGCGGGTCATGATGATTGTGTGGGATGGTGTAACCGTCGGTTTTATTTTCTTCTGGATGATCGGTCTGATGTCCGAACTGCAGCGCTCGGAACTGTTGTCGCTCGATAATTTCATGCACCTGCCTGTTTCACCTTCAGGCGCATTTTTAATCAATTATGTAGGTTCGAGTTTAGGCCTGAGTCTTATCCTGTTTCTGCCGGCTATGGTCGGTCTTTCATTAGGATTAACCTTGTCGCGTGGATTTTCAATGCTTCTGTTATTTCCCCTGGTCGCAGTTTTTTTTCTGATGATAACCGCCGTTACCTACCAGTTCCGCGGATGGCTCGCCGGCATGATGGCCAATCCTAGGCGTCGTCGAACAATTATCGCCATTGTATCCCTGGCATTCATCCTGGTATTTCAGATTCCTAATATCTTAAATTTCGGTCCCGGTGCCAATGCGAGGAAACAGGCAACCCGGGAAGCGGCTAAAGAATTTGCTGTTCTGGATACAGAGCTTGCCGACGGCCGGATCACAAAAGAGGCACATGATAAACAGTCGGCTGCGAAACAGGCCGCATTGAATGCAGGCCGCAAAGAGCGATTGGAAAAAGGGTATCAAATCACTCAGTCGGTCAACATGGTAACGCCTCCAGGATGGTTGCCGTATGGAGCCGCCTCCGCTTCTCAAGGTCGAGGGCTGCCAGCTCTGGCTTGTATATTGGGAATGGGATTGATCGGTATCGGCAGTCTGCGTCGTTCCTATAAAACTACAATCCGTCTGTACATGGGGGATTTCAACAAAGGGAGGATCCGGCGCAAGGTTAAGACCAAACCCGTTCCTGATGATTCTTCAAAAACCAGGTCCGGATCGGTTGCCACCGCCGGATTCATTGAAATGAAACTTCCGCGGATTTCGGAACACGCCTCGGTAGTTGCCTTGGCGGGTATTCGATTCCTGTTGCGCGCGCCTGAAGTGAAAATGATGCTATTGACACCGGTAATTATGCTGATTGTCTTTGGTGGGATGCTGGTGAGTCAAGGCGGTAGTGTTACCGGTTATTTCCGTCCACTGATCGCATTGGGCGCTGCTGCGTTTATTGTAATAATCGGCATGACGGGATTTGTCGGCAACCAATTTGCTTTTGATCGTCACGGTTTTTGTGTATTCGTTCTGAGCGGTGTTGCGCGTCGTGAGATTCTTTTGGGTAAGAATCTTTCATACTTTCCATTGGCTGTAATATTAATGGTTTTTGCGGTCGGAGTGGCTGAATGGATGTATCCAATGCGGCCGGACCACCTTGCGGCCGTCCTTATACAGATAGTTCCCATCTATCTGTTGTTTTGCCTGGTTGGCAATATAGTGTCGATTCTTACGCCCATTACACTTAAGAAGGGATCGGGCATGCCCGCTCCCCACCAGGGATTTCAAACTCTCTGTCAGATGGTGTTCATGCTCCTTGTGCCCATTCCAATCGGATTGTCCTTAATCCCGCTGGGATTGGAAGCGCTTTTATCCTCGATGGGATGGATCACATGGTTTCCTGTGTTTTTAATATTGAACCTTGTTCAAACCATTTTTGTGATGTGGGTGTATCGTAATTCACTCAAATGGCAGGGCATCCTTCTGCAACAGAATGAACAGAAGATCCTGGAAACCGTCAGTGCGAAAGGTGAGTAGCTCCAAAAAGTGTATAGCAAAAATGAACGCCTGTTTTAGAATCCCGCTCTCCCTATCGATACCTGCTCATTGGTTTCTGATAATGATGCTTATGTCGTTGAATTTCAGGCCTTGATTTTACTGTGCTTTGCATGTCGTGCACACGGACGGTCTACATGCACGTCGCCAAGCTGCGCAAGAAGTTGGAGGACGATCCGCGGATCCGGTCTACATCGTGACCGTGCATCGCCCGGGCTACAAATTCAGGGCTAGCCGCCGACGGGCAGCGTCAGCAGCGGACCTCCCCCGCGGGTATCGCCCGCCTGCAGACTGAACAGCTGAGCCAGAAGTCCGAACGTCGTCTTCGAGCTCAGGTCGGCATCGTTGATGTAGAACCAGGCGTCGCGGTAGCGCACGCGTACGAAAAAGTCTTCGGGCGGCTCGAGGGACGAGTGGATGCGCAGCAGCTCGCCCAGCATCTCCGACCAGTCGAACTCGCTGCCATCGAGCCGAAGGGTGGTCGTCACCCGACCGGCATCGCGGTCGCGCTGCGGCGGTTCGACCGCCTGCGACAGATAGTAGAGCGTTCCCATCAACGAGCGCGTGACGAAGGCTAGATCGGTCGGACCGCGGTCCACGGTCGAGGATACGAGGCGGTACTCGTCGACGCCTTCGGTCAAGTCGAGCAGCTCGGTGATCCGCCGTTGCTCTTCGGGCGTCATCAGCTCCCTCCGGAAACGGACGTAGACCAGATGGTTGCCGTCGACCTCGCGCTGGATGCTCAGGGTGGCACCCTTCTTCTGTAGATCCCACAACAGTCGCGTGGCCTCGTAAAAGGCTTCGTACTCCGGAGCGTTGGTCGGCGTGGGTCCCGAGGCGCGTGGCGCGTTGTCCAGATCGTTGAGTTGTTGCACGGCGCAACGCAAGACCCGATCGGCGCGCCAGCCGGATTGCGAGATCAGCAGCAACGACTCGATGGGAATCGGCGAGAGCATGCGTTTGACGAATTCCTCGCCGATCAGGGGCGCGTAGGTCACCGTCGGCCGCTCGGCAACCGACAGGCCGGTTCCGGCGCCGAAGGAGCTGTTGTTACCCTGGCCGACGCTGCCATTCAAACCGATCGAACCCTGCTTCTCGTAGTGCGTCGAAACGCTCGATACCTGGAGAAAGTAGGGCGTGTCGCGGTAACGCAGGCGTACCAGGTTGAGCAGCATCTGTTCGTTCTGGCTCTGTACGACCGCCTCATTGTAGTCGTAGCGCTCGACGCGCACGCGCCGCGGTCCCACGGCCGTGCAACCGGCGAGCAGTAGGATGGCGGCGAGCGGGGCTCCGCAGGCCAGGAACCTGCGTCCGCGGAATGGACTGCTGTGATCGCTCATCGATCCGTCTCCGTCGTGATTCGGCCTCGGTCCGGTCCAACAGGCTATCGCAACCCACCGGCTTGCCTTCCAGGCTCCCGCCACCAAAAGAATCTTGCTCTTAAAGTTTTAATATTTCATCCTCGGCCGGCTGCCCGGAAAAATTGATTTGTGCAAATTCCCGAGATATTGGGTAAAAATACCTTCGCAATTGTAGTAAAATCCCAGCAGAAAATCCAAGAACAATTTAAATTTAACACCCTATCAGAAACCCGGACGACTTCGATACTGAAGGAGTTT
>DKBB01000184.1 GCA_002451015.1 Acidobacteria bacterium UBA6911 | reverse complement strand
CGGTTGGCTGTTTCATTCAGTTCACCGTAGCTGGTATCGCTGCTCTCTTCGCGAATGACCGGGTGATCGGGAAAGCACTGTGCCGATGTTTCGAGATAATGGGCAAGATTCATGCGGAACCTATGTTTTTAACTTTTAATTTGGGATACCGGGTGTGCGTCCGGGTTTAGAGCTTCCAGTCCGGGATTATCCCTTAAAGAGGGGTGCACGGGAGGTTTGGCGAAAATTATGCATAAAAGGCCTAGAATCATACAACAGAAGCATAACTGGAAGGCGAGTGTATAAGCGCCGGTTATGTCATGAATGATTCCTGCGATAGTAGGGCTGAAACTTGCCACGAGCGTTGTTATCGGCATTGTATAGCCCATTATTTTGGGGAATTCCGTTCTGCCGAAATAGTCGGGCATAAGGTTGCCCATGGCGATCGCCTGTATTCCGAATGCGATACCAAGGAGTACGCAATAGGTAAAAACTATCGATGGAAATTCCGGGTAATGTTCGGCGATCAGGAGGAGTGCGAAGCCGACGGCTCCTATGCCCATGGATATAGCCGCGAGTGTCTGCATTTTAAACCGGAGTCCCAGGAAACCTATTCCCAGCTGGCCGGCTGCCATGGCGCCGGAGAAAACTCCGACAGCCAACCCCGCGATTTTTTCGAAGCCGATTTCTGTCAGGAAGTTCACCTGGTGCGTTATGATTACTTGCATGGCAAGGAATTGCAGTATGATGTAACACACCAGCAGCCATAAGGCCGGAGTGCGCATCGCCTCCCTGGCGGTGAATTCCACCGGTGTCTTATAAAGGTTTTTGTAGACGGGACCGCCGGATTCGGCCGCGGAGGACTTTGTGGAAGCAGGACCGTCCGGGACCTGGCCGAGGTCTTCCGGTTTGTTTTTAAGGAATATCGCGGGGACAATGAAGCAAAAGAGCAGGGTAATTGCGGCGATGATCAGGTATGTGTCTCTCCATCCTATCGTATCGATCAATTTTAGCAACGTGGGTGTCATGACGATCCCCGACAATCCCATGCCGGACATGGAAACGGCAAGGGCGATCGAACGTTTCATGACGAACCAGTTATTGATGACCGTCATAATGGCCAGCATGCCTCCAACGGCCAGTCCCAGCCCGATAAGGACGCCGTAACCCAGGTACAGCTGCCACATTTCTTTATGATAGGCAAGAAATACCAGGCCTGCTACGTTCAGGATATTGCCCAGAAGAATCGCGCGTTTGGTGCCCCGTTTCATGATATATCTACCGACCATGGGCGCGGCAAGTCCCGACAATATCATGCACAACTGCTGCGCTCCCGACATCCATCCGACGCTCCAGTTGAATTCTTCAATCCATGAAGGCAGAAAAACTCCGAAAGAAACCATCATCAGAACCATTGCGATATAGAAAAAAAAGACTACTGCGAGAATAACCCAACCGTAGAAGCCGTCTTTACTTAGAACCTTCAGGGTCATAAGATGTCTCTCCATGTGGTGTTGGAACGGAATGCCGGATTATGCAATCCCGGATCGGGCGGTTTGTTGCTGCAACGAATGTAAGAAGAAAGCAATAGATATCGATTGGATAAACAGGACGGATTTTCAGATTCCACTGCCAAATAATCATTCGGTCACTTTTTAAGAGTCTTTGTTCCGAGGTTATAGGCTATCGGAACGGCTGACACAAGAATAAAATCCCCGGATGAATATTCAAATTCGCCGCGCGGTTTCATTTGCCTTTTCCCTTGCATCGGTTATGTTTCGGCTTAAAAATTGCAATATCCTTCTCCGCTTATTCTTTGGATACCTGATGCGAAATATTATCTGTAACTGCTTCAGTTTGCTGTCAGGGACAGAATGTGCATGGGATCCGCTATGGAGGAAATATTAGAGCTTCCTGAGGAGATGAAAAACAGCATTGCCGATGGATTGCTCCATGAAGCGGACGGCTCTCTCCATTACTTGCCGGGCTCATTTGAAGGTTTCGTAAGCGCGGGTATTTAAAAAACGAAGCATGTTTATGGAAATCTTCAACAATCTGATTGCAGAGAAGGGAGAAAATGCGGTTTTATTTTGACCGATACCACAGGGTATAGGACTGCTCCACATTCATGGAGCTTTATAGTTGGCGACGTAAAAATCGTCAATGATGCCTTTGCTCTTCAAATCTTCCCCGAACTTTTTGGCTTCCTGTTTCTCCTCAAACCTGGAGATCCTGACGTAATACCAGACATTCTGGTCGGAACTGCGGGACTCCCCCCAGTAGGCAGGGAGCCCTTTATTTTTCAGCTGCTCCAGGAAAATTCTGGCCTGGTCCCGATTCCGGAAGGAGGCTGCCTGGATGGTATAGCGGCCGGATTCGGCCAGCTGGGGAGTCTTGGGTGGAGGTGGAGCCGATTCCGGGGATTCCTTGGTCTCGCTGATGTATATGATGGTACTGATCCCGGAGATGAAAACCACAGCTGCAAAGACACTTACCGCTGCCCATTTGGCGAGATAGCGGGTGCGCGCGGATTCCCGCCAGGATTTTCCCAGTGTCCTTCCCCATCGTGCTAGAATCGAAGCAGCCGATCCGGTTTTTTCTACGCTAGTCCGGAATCCTCGAAGGAGAGAAGCGGAAAGGTGCCTGAATACCATTTCAGGCGTGGAAGGTTCTTTGGGCGCGTATGGCTCGGCTTTTTTACGGAACTCTTCCCGCCATTGATGGATTGTCTCTTCATCAGTATCCCGGAGGGCTTCCCTGGATTCCATAATGAGGGATTCATTCCGCTCGGTGGTCCTGATTTGTTCCAGGCAGGCGGCAAGGCCGCGGAGGTATTCGGAACGGTCCGAAGCCTTCCTGCCGGCTCTCAGGTAGACTTCCAGAGCCAATTCGTCCGTCCGACCTTCCCGGATGAAGAGATCCGCCAGGTGAACGACAGCCTGTGTCTGGATACGGTTGGATTCCTGCAGAAATTTTTTATAGACTTGAAGCGCCGTGTAGTCCGTTCGATTCCTTGCCAGGTAAATCTGGACTATAAGGCTCAGGGTCGTCGGGTTCTGGGACTGCGCCGCCGCGATACGATCCGACAGAGCCATGTGATCCGGATTGGCGCCGTCCCCGAGTCGGGTGTGCTGCAGCCAATATTCTGCGACTTCGCCATCGTCCGGGTGCGCCCACAGATAGGATGTTATAAAACCTTCCGCTTCAGGGGAGCGTACGGACCGGGCTATATGAAAACGCGCTATTCTTCCGGCCAGATCCCGGCCGGAGCGTCGGCGAAACATAGGGGAAACCATGAAGCTGTCAAAGATATTAACAGCTTTGCGAAACGCCTCGGCTGCTTCCCCGATTCTCGCCGTACGCTCCCTGGAAGTGGCTTCCCGGAAACAGTCCTGAAGCCGCTGGGCTGCGATGCGGTTAAATAGCCAGCCGCATCCCAGGTAAGCCAGGATAATCAGAATAAAGGCAACCGTCAGGTTGAATGCCGCCTCCAGGGGCGAGCCGAGCACCGCCAGCAGGCCGAGGGCGGCAAGCCCACCCGTGGCTGCGGCGATCCATAGACGAATCACTAAGTTTTTCAGTATATGAACCATAGTCTATAAAATGGCTCAGGGATTTCCGTTAAAACCGTCCCTGACGGAAACAGATCTGCAATTATTGACTCGGATCAATCAAGCTCCTCTTGATACGGTATTTTATTTTCCGGATCCGGAGGGGAGGAATAGAATCCCGGAGGGGCGGGATCGGCCTTCTGTCCGGGCTTCATTGCAACCCTCAGGGCGTTCGGGGAATCCTCATCCGTGAGGTATCCGGTTGTATCATCCACGATTTGGTAATGGATACCCGGCGGCACGGTGAATTCGCGGGCCGGTTCGCCGCCGGTTGCCTTGAGCATAAAATCTGCCCAAATCGGGGCGGCGGCACGGCCGCCCGTTATACCGACGCCNNAACCATGCGTCGATGTAATCGTTTGTGGTGCCGGTTTTCCCGGCTGCGGGCAGGGCGAATCCCATGCTGCGGATAACCCGGGCTGTTCCCTGATCGACAACTCCCCGCATCATGTCGACGAGTTGAAAGACCGTTTCGGGATCCAGCGTATTTTCTCCGCTAATTATATGTTCTTCCAGGGCGCGTCCGTAAACGTCCTCAACCCGCCAGATCCAGAATGGTTCGTGGCGCACACCTCCCGATGCAAAAACACTGAAAGCCGAGGCCATTTCGAGAGGACTGACTCCCGATGTGCCCAGTGCAAGCGAGTAGACTTCGTTCAGAGAACTTGCAACACCGCATTTCCGGGCGGTATCGACAACCTTTCCCGGTTTCAACTGTTCAATAAGCTGCGCTGAGATGGAGTTGACGGAATCCATTAAGGCGCGCTTCAGGATCATCGGGCCCAGATGATCGAGACCGAAATTATGGGGCGTCCAATCTGGCGCTCCTATGACGGGAATCGTTACTTTTTTATCCTCAAGAACGGTTGCCGGCGTCATGTCGAGGGCGTCAAGAGCCGTGTAATAAAGAAAGGGTTTAAATCCGGATCCGGGTTGGCGGTTGTTCTGGATGGCTCGGTTGTATTCGCTTGTGAAATAATCCCTGCCGCCGATGACGGCTTTTACCGCTCCCGAGTTGACGTCTACCGCAGCCAAAGCAGCCTGGGGGGCTGCCGCACTATTATCCGTATCCGTTTGGGATAACCCTATCTCCTTATCCAGCCGGGCAGCGCCTTTCTGTACGGCTTCGGCTGCCCATTGCTGAAGCTGCAGGTCCAGGGTCGTGGTTACATGGAGACCGCCGTTATAAACGACTTCTGGACCGTATCGTTCTTCCAGGTCCCGGATCACCTTGTCCAGGAAGTAACTGCCACCCGCGGAAGCCCGTCTCGGTCGTAAATCCAGCTTCACGCGGAAGGCTTCATCCGCCTCCTGCCGGGTAATATAGCCTACGGCGACCATGCGCTGCAGAACGGTGCTCTGGCGTCTTTTCGCCCTGTCCATATTCCGGTAGGGATTGTATGCACTTGGCGATTGGGGCAGTCCCGCCAGCAGAGAGGCTTCGGCCAGGGTAAGATCAGAAGCCGGTTTACCGAAAAAAGAACGGGAGGCTTGCTCGATCCCCAGTGCGTTTACACCGAAAGAAGTGTTGTTGATGTAAGCCTGGAGAATATCCTCCTTTGAATACTTCGATTCGATCTGGAATGCGACAAGCGCTTCCAGGAATTTGCGTTTGGGTGAACGGTCCAGGCTGAAGAACAAGTTCTTGGCCAGCTGTTGCGTGAGCGTGGAGGTGCCTTGAATCCTTTTATGCGGCAATAATCCGTCCAGAAAGGCTTTGGTCAGGCGAATTTTGTCGATTCCGTGATGGCTCCAGAAGCGGTGATCCTCGATAGCGACGACGGCCTCAATAAACCGTGGGGATATACGGTTCAGGGGGACAGCCTCACGACCGCCCAGAACAAGGACCCGTTCCCCGGTCGCGGCGTAGATTTCAGTAGGAGGCCTTTCGATTATGCGACTTAGCGGATCGGGGACGCGGGGTATTTCATCCAGCAGGGCGAAGAATAAGACAACGGTTGCAAGAACAGCAATCGCCGCCAGGCCGAGGATTGTATAAAAAACCATTCGAATACGTCGGATGAGTTTGCTATGCCGGCTCATGGTTCGGTCTGCACCTCCGGATTCGGACTAATCGGCGCAAATTCCGAAACTGCATTCTCCATAACAGAGTGCAGCCGCCAGAGAGCCCATTCACGAGCCGGCAGCTCGATAACTTGTCGTTGAGAGCCGTCGTCGAGTTCGAAACCGATATCCACCCATGCTGTCTGTAATTGGAGGGGAAATCCTACTCGGACAAGGCGGCCGTCTGCATTGAGAATTGCTTCGGGTTGGGCGAGTACTTCATCCTGTACATCCTTGGGAAGGGAGCCAAGAGCGGAAAAAAAACGATCTGTTGTATATATTCTATCAGGAGATGCACCCCATTCTTCAAGCGATCCATTAAAAACTATCTTTCGTCGTTCAATCTGCACTAGAGTGCTTTCCTCAACGACGATCTCCCGCAAAACACGGTTGGAACGGTTTATAAAGTAGATGCTGAGCTGGTTCCCGAATTTTCTGAAATAAGTGCGTTCCCACTCTTTCTCTCCCAGCATTTGCAGCAGCTCGTTCGATGAAATTATCCGCGAAGCGATGCTGAGGGGCAGCCTTATATACAGGGAACGAAAATGTTCGGGAGATATCATGACGCTCTGGTTGTCGGCAATATACGAAATGATATCGGATAAATCGACGGCACTCCTTGCGTTGCGCTGAAGAATTTCACGGTCGACCGTGATTTCATCCAGAGAGTCCAGGGCCTGTTGCCTTTCATGGGCCTTCTCCCAGATATCCCCGGTTTCGGGCCGCTGTCGGTTCGTTGTGGACAGATAGGAACCCAGAGCCTTTTCCATCCAGTCAAACCGGAATTCAAAAACCGCAAGCAACAGAACAATCAGAATGAACGTCAGGCTTCGCAGGGAGAAGAATCGATTCAACCAATCTCTGATATCTCTCGGCTCGCACCAGTCCATGGGTTCTTACAATATCCTCAATGCCGCCTCAAATCAAGGAAATCATTCCGAGGTTGGGCCACGATATGTTATAGATAACATTAACGTTATCAACTAAAATTGGCCCGCCTTAAGGAGACGACTGCCGATTTATGGGAAAGAGCCGTATTCGAGTCCCTGACCGGAAACAGGCGCGAGGGCGTGGACTGGGATTGCGACGAAAATCAAGCCGGATACTATGCATGGATTCGCTCGTTCGACCTGCTGATCTGCGAGCTTGAGGAAGATGGTTTTGTTCGTTCGGTGAAATTGGACGGTGATAGAAAGATTCTAAAGGAGACAGACTGGGATCCCTCTATTGAAGTTTCCGAACGGATGTACTCTTACGCGGAGCATAGGAACAATTAGCGGTTTGTTCGTCGACAAGCCGAATAACCCGGCTTTAGGGAATGTTATAATTAATCAAATTCCGGTGCCGTATGCCCCGTCAGGTTGGTTTGACGGGCTGCCGCGCAGGCTCCTAGTTGTTTCCGGAAGGGGAATCCGTGATTGAACCGTTATTGGAGTGTGCTGCTGCGATTCTTTGGGCAATTTCAATAGCGGTTGGCACATTCGCAGCAATTTCAATTTTATTGTGGCACATGGATTGAAACGCACGGATGACCTCTTTTTTCTGGGAAATCAGGATTACGGGTCTTCCGTATTTCAGGGCAAGAGCCAGTTCCGAGGCCGTGCCGGGATTCATGCCTATAAAAAATAAAAACCGGCTGGAAAGAACATTGATATTGTTGCGGGCGTCCATCATACCTGTAACGATGGGAATATCGACGCTGTTCGACATTTCACCGGTATCGGCCCCGGGCAGAATCCCTATTACGGTTCCGCCTGAAGCTTTGGCTCCGCGGCCGGCAGCATCCATGACTCCGTATTTCCGCCCACCCGTCAGAAGTATCCAGCCCTGCCTAGCGATACAACCTCCTAATTCGTAGGCCGAATGCATTTCTTCTTCCGTTGCGGTTTTCCCGGGTCCCATGACTCCCGCAATAACCATATTCGTTTTCCTGTGAGCAATGGATCCACGCGCCGGTTTGATGCCTGGTCTCAACGCCGGGTTGTCCTCTTTCACGTCGCGGGATTTTCATTATCCCCGGATCTTGTCAATTCCGTCTTGAATATAATCCCTGCCGGAATTGAGAACCCGCTGGAGTTCGGCAAAAGATTTTTCCGTCCATTTCCATCCCTGATCGAGATCCTGCTGCACTTTTTCCCAGACTTCGTCGGCCATATGGTCGATCGAACTGCAGAGCTCTTCCCGAAGGGCCTGAGATTTATCCAGGGCTTTCCTGCCCAGTCGACGGACATCGCGCCTCGTTTCTTTCCCGGATTGCGGCGCAAACAGCAACGCGATTCCGGCACCGGCAAAGGCGCCTACGGCAAGAGCCAATACGATGTTTTTATTTCCGTTTTTTGGTGCCATGATGACCTCCTCTGATATAAGAATACCAGATCGGAACGGAATCTTCCGCTCCGGTATTCCTACCAGGAGGAAAGATGACGATGCGCGAACCGTTTTTCCCAGATGCGATTTTTTCCCCCAGTCTGACTGATGCGGATCCGCCCCGCGTCCTGGCCGCCCCGTCCCGGTATATCCAGGGAAAGGGTGTGATGAATTTCCTTGGAGGATACCTGTCGCTTGTGCCGAGCCGCCGGCCTTTGATTTTAATAACCGACGGAGGCAGGCAACGATTCGGACAGTGGATTGAAAATAGCCTGGAAGGGATTGATGGAAGGTTGGAGATTTTCCGGGGAGAGTGCTCATTTGAGGAAGTGGATCGTGTCGTTAAAGTGGCCAGGCAAACCGTGCCGAAGTTGGATTGCGTTGTCGCCATCGGGGGAGGGAAGTGCATTGACGCAGGTAAATCCGTTGCTTTCCGCCTCGAGGTGCCGTCCGTGATTTGCCCGACCATTGCGTCTACGGATGCTCCCTGTTCGGCGGTATCGATTATGTACACACCGGAAGGTGTCGGGAGGGGGCCGGAATTCTACCCCCAAAATCCGTCTCTGGTTGTCGTGGACACGGGAGTCATCGCCTCGGCACCTTTAAGACATTTGATATCGGGCATGGGGGATGCCATGGCTACCGGGTATGAAGCCCGCACCTGCTTCCGGAATCCGTTGGGGAGATCCATTATCGGGGCACGGATGACTATTGCGGCGCTTAACCTTGCCGAACTGTGTGCCAAAACCGTATTCGAAGACGGGATGAATGCCGTCGAGGCGATGAATCGCGGCGAGATCAATGATGCGGTGGAACGCATCATTGAGGCCAATACTCTATTGAGCGGCGTTGGTTTTGAAAGCTGTGGGCTGGCTGCGGCCCACGCATACGCGGCCGGACTGACTGTGATCCCCGTGCTGCATCAGGATTTTCTTCACGGTGAACTGGTTGCCTTCGGTCTCGTGGCGCATCTTATTCTGGAGGATGATCCGGAAGAAGCACAAAAGGTGGTCCGCTTCCTGACAGAGGTCGGCCTGCCGGTCTGCCTTGAGCAGTTTGGCCTGAATGCCGACAGGGATTCCAAAATCATCATGGAGGCGATGACGGCTGCCGCCAAGGAGCCGATCGTCGACAACGAGCCTTTCGAAATAACACCGGATAAATTATTGAATGCCTTTCTGGCGGCGGACCGGCTGGGCCGTGACATAATCAGGGATGCTGGCACTGAGGCTTTTAAAAGGCTGCATAGCTTTTAAGCCACATGGGCGAACAGACGGTTCGCCCCTACGGCAGGAAAGAGTTATGATGGACACCCGGACAATCAATGCCGTTCTCCGCATACTGAAGAAGGAAATAAAAAAGTGGAAAGTTCCGGCTGTCGGGATTATCGCTGACGGGGCGACGGACCGGCCGTTTGAAACCCTCATAAGCACGATTCTCTCGTTACGCACAAAAGACAAAGTGACGGAAGGAGCATCCAGGAGGCTGCTGAAACGTGCGCCGACTGCCAAAGCCATCACGACCCTGCCCGCCGTCGAGATAGAACGATTGATTTACCCCGTGGGATTCTACAAGACCAAGGCGCAGAACCTTCTCAAAACATGCAATATCCTAACACGAAATTACGGGGGAGAGGTTCCCCGCGACATGGAAGCGCTCCTGAAACTCCCGGGCGTTGGAAGAAAAACGGCGAATCTGGTTCTCACGGTGGGTTTCGGAGACTTCGGCATCTGTGTGGATACCCATGTGCATCGAATCTCCAATCTGTGGGGATATGTCAAGACGAAGACGCCCGAAGAGACCGAATTTGCGCTGCGCGAAAAGCTGCCCAAACGACACTGGAAAAAGTACAACGACATCCTTGTGACCTTCGGCCAGAACCTGTGCGTTCCGGTGTCCCCCTGGTGCAGCCGCTGCCCTGTGACGAAATACTGTCCAAAGGTCGGTTTGAAAAAATCCAGATGAAATACGATACCTTATTCCCCGGCATTAGCTGGAACTCACTGGTATTATAATCTGTCTTGAATATCGTTTAATTTGCTTGCTTTGTTTCATCTACTAGTGCTATCAAACTAGAAAAACGTTAACTGTGGTGTGTATTTCGTCCTTCTAAAGTTATTAGCGGTGGCGGTATATGGCGGGAAGGGGGTGATTTATGGCCCTCTCCGGTCGAATATTACATGAATCGCTGAATACTTCTCCTGACGATACAACCATTTTTATTGCCGTTTGGTAATGGATTGCCACATCGGCTAAGCCGGACTGTTGTGCCAACTGGTACTGGGCGCTGCAGTAGCATTTTGGGAGATGCCGGCACCGCAAAAATTCAAAGGAGAATAACGTATGGATACAAAATTCAAACAAATAAGGAAAGCAACCCGCCTGGCGTCGGTTGCCATGATTTTGTTGCTTGCATTTACAGCAATCGCCCTTGCTCAAGGTGGTCGATACCAGGTCGATCCATGGTCTTTCGGTGTCCATGGGGACACACAGTGGTATGTAAGTGGTAATTTTAATGATGAAAATCCGAATTGGGTGAGTGCCGGTATAGCCGGTGCAATCAACGAACAGTTCATCGCTTATAAGAATACCGGAAAATACGATGTCAAGTTCGTCCTGCAGGTAGGAGATCTGACGGACAGGGCAGGGGATGCCGCTATGTATACTCGGGCGGATGTCGCTTCATCTCTTTATAATGAAGGGATCGGATTCTTCCCCCTGCGTGGCAACCACGAGTCATATGGATATCTGTATGGCCTGGATCCTGATTACAATCTGAATATTCCGGCTTATCTTGATGCGTTTCCTCAGACCCAGGGGATGTATGCGGCAGATGGCCTAAATGAGGATAATTTTGGCGCAATAAATTTCAGCAGTCCAAATGTTTACGATGAAGACGGGAACCTTATTCTTAACACTTTCACCGGAGATCCGATATTAAAAGGACTGAGCTACTCCTTTGATTTTGGTGACACAGGCAATAACGCAAGATTTCTCATCGCCGATGTGGAGTCGACAGAATATGTGGTAACGACGGCGCCGGTCCACCCCGTATATGGTCAAGGTTATTTCTATTTTGGTTTTTGGGTTGTTTATCAGCATACAGAGGAATTGACGGGAAGAGAAGGCAACTTGATCGAACCGGGCACATGGTTTCGTATAACTGGCGGGCAACCATCAACCCAATTTTATGGCTTTGATGTAAATTGGCCAGTTGACGTGTATAAAGTATTGAATAAGTATGATCCCTCCGGAACGGAATACTGGCCCGGCATGCAGCAGGGCTGGATCAGCGGACAGTTGGACGAAACCACTCGTAACACAGAGCATGCATTTGTATTTTCCCATCGGCCGCTGATGGGCGCGGACCATGTGGATGGCTTATTCGGCGCCAATCCGAGTGTGACTCCTGACGATCAAAACGATTTCTATGCCAGCCTGGCCGATAACGGTGTGAAATATATGATTTCGGGCCACGATCACATTTACAATCGAGCTCTTGTCGACAGCCCCGATGGTTTATCCCAGGTTGAGCAGCTCATTTCCATTGGCGCAAGCAACAAATTCTACGATCCCGGTCCATTGGATGATTTCGGGGACGTTAAACAGCGCGAGACAATAATTTCCCAGGAAACATGGACCGTCGGCTATTATGTTTATACTGTTGACGGCCCGCGTGTGACAGTGGATTACTACTCTGACTCTCAAGGTTTCGAATATGATGCAGATAACTATCCCTATGGTCCGGATGGAATACCAGGACCAGGTGAAACACCAGATTTCGACTTTGTGAAAAAAGAAACCTGGGGATACAGCCACAACGGCCAGCAGTTCCTTATCGCGCAGGGCGATTCATATACTGATGTAGAGGACAGATTTTATGGCACGACCGCAAGAATTCTTGCCGGTACCAATAACAGTACAACCACGGACGATACTCCTGAAAATTCTGATGGGAGTGGAGGACCACGCGCATTAAACAAAACTGTTAATACGGGGTGGGTGGAAAATCCTGATGCCTACAAACTTAAAAGCGATATTCTTTCCCTGTGGGGCATGTCTGAGTTAGGTGCCGAAGGACAGACGGATACCTATGTGCTCTCCATGTCTTTTGATTTCAGGAGAATGGTACATCTCGGAAACGGTGGAATTGGTATCGCAACATATGTTGGCGGAGAGTGGGTCAACGCCGTAGACGAGAATTTCGGCGGCAAGAAAAAATTCGTTGTCGGCAAATATAAACCAGGGTACGGTCTCGGGACGTATGGTATTGACCCAAGCACCAAGACAGCCTGGGCCGTTCTCAATTACAATGCCGATTTTGCCGTCGCCATGGATATCGAGTCCGTGCCGGGTCAAATGAAAAAACAGAATAAAAATGGCAAGTAATATTCAACTGCTGCGATGTTTAAGCGGCGAGAAGTGATTACGGCTTATTGCCGCGGTGAAGAAACTTTTTACCGCGGCTGTAGGCCGTTTTTATCTGTCTGTGTTCTTCTGCAGCAAATTCTCCACCTTCTGCAGGATGACTTCCGCCGGACCCTGAATGGAGAGGTCCACAGCCCCGGAGGCGGGGGTAGCCTCCAGATTAATTTCTACGGTAAAGGCTCCCCTTTGATGCGCGGCATCGACAAGCCCGGCTGCGGGGTAGACGACGGCTGCGGTGCCGACAGTCATGAAGATGTCGCAATCGAGGGCTGCGGCTGATTGTTGCAGGACTTCACTTTCTATGCCTTCACCGAACCATACAACACCCGGCCGGATTAAACCGCCGCAATATGGGCAGGAAGGAGGAACCTTCCCAAGGGGGACTGTTTCATCCAACCAGCGTTCCGGAGATGACGGGCAGCGGTCCCGGCAGAAGACTTCCCATATAGATCCATGGAACCGGATAACATTTTCCGTGCCTGCCTTTTCATGAAGGCCATCGACGTTTTGGGTGATTACACACTTTAAGATGCCCAACTTTTCAAGATCANNTCTGCTCCAAAGAGCGAGGACATTATGCGCCGCATTCGGACGGCACTTGGATATCAATCCCCGCCTCCAGTCATACCACTCCCAGACCAGTCTCGGGTCTCTTTCAAATGCTTCGGGTGTGGCGAGTTCCTGCGGGGAGTAGGTTTTCCAGAGGCCCTCTTCCCCTCTAAATGTTGGTACGCCGCTGGCCGAGGAGACACCCGCTCCCGTAAGAACGGATATTACGGAAGCCGATCGGATATGGCGGGCCAATTGTGAAATGGGTTCTTCAGCCTGCATGGCTACGTTCTCCATCAAAGGTTCAAAAATGCGGGTGGATTCCAATATGACACAGAAACCGCGTCAGGGGAGCGGAAAAATCGTCCACCTACGGGTTCTCTTCCGCAAAATATGGCCCAAAATTCTTAAAATGGGATTGACTGCGGCGCCCCTGCCCCGTAACATTCGTTGTTTTGCGTGAATACAGCAATTAAGGAGAGTTTGATATGGCGGAAAAATTATCCAAGACAGCGCGTGCGAGCCTGGGCGACAAGGGTGCGAAATACGAACACAACTGTCCCGAATGCGGTACCGTGATGGTTGCGACTAAAGTCATGAAATATAGAGATATTCCGGGCGGCATGTTCTGGATTTGCCCCAAGGACNNCAAGGACGATAACCGGATTAAAATCCAGTAGAAGTGAAAGTCTGAAATCAGAAGCCAGGAGTCCGAATTCGGATTCCTGGCTTCTGTTTTTATAGGGGCGTAAGTATTTTCTAATCAACTTATAATCTGTTCTTACTACACAATTTCCTGAGTCTCTCCATCCGGCGGCAGTTTTCAGACTTTAATTTTCTATTTTCAATCTTTAATCTAGTCGCATGCCTTCTCAATCTCCATTTCCCGGTAACCGCTACAATGCCTACGGCCGTTTCCTGAAGGATAAGTTCGGCGTCAGGGTTTACAAGGTCAGCGTGGACGGAGGATTCACCTGCCCGAACCGGGATGGGACCGTGGCATTGAATGGCTGCACATATTGCAACAACAGTTCATTTCGTCCCGGCACCGCGAGCCGTTTGAAGCCGGTCGGCGAACAAGTCCTGGAGGGAATGGATTATCTTAAAAAACGATACGGGGCGGAAAAATTCATTGTCTACTTTCAGCCTTTTTCCAATACCCATGCGTCGCTTGAAGTGCTGGTTCCGATTTATGAATCGGCGATCGATCATCCCGATGTTCTCGGTCTTTCGGTCGGAACCAGGCCGGACTGCATCGACGAGGAGAAGATCGCCTGGTTTGAGACCCTGGCCCGGACGCATTTCGTTACACTGGAATATGGTCTGCAATCCATCTATAACAGAACCCTGATGCGTATCAACCGCGGGCATGATTACCGCTGCTGGCTCGACGCCATGCGGTGCACCAGGAACCGGGGGATCTGGATCGGGGCGCATCTCATTCTGGGATTCCCCTGGGAAACTCGGGAGGAAGTATTGCAGTCCGCCGGTGCCATATCGGACAAGGGGATCGATTTTTTAAAGATCCATCATCTTCATATTGTAAAAAACACTGAAATGGAGAGGGAATTCCGAGACGATCCTTTTCCTTTGCCGGATCTGGATGCGTATGTCGAGCTTGTGGTCGATTTCCTGGAACGCCTGAATCCGGCGATTCGGATTGAGCGCCTCTATGGATTCACCCCCCCGGACCAATTGATCGGGCCGGTCTGGAACAAAAGTAAAGCCGGCATCCGGTACAGCATCGAACAGAGACTCAAGGAACGCAATACCTGGCAGGGAAGGCTGTACAAAACGAGTCAATGCCCTGTGGTCTCCGGAACGGATTGAGCATAAATAATGGAAGATGGAATATTCCCGATTACAGGATTTTCAATCTAAATGGTTACGTTTACGGGAAAAAGCCAGAATGTCCAGCCTTTGGACGGGGCCCCGTCCAAAGGCTGGGAATGCATGGCAGTTGGGAGTTTGGGGGCAGAAGCCCCCAAGATTTTTCCTTATGAATAATCTCAGATCTACGGTCGGAGTTCTTCACTGGATATGC
>DKBB01000056.1 GCA_002451015.1 Acidobacteria bacterium UBA6911 | reverse complement strand
CTTCGACGGGAAACGGGAAGCCATCCTGGATTTTACCGACGGCAAACTCGTCGCCAAAAATATCCGCCTGTTGTTGGATTTCGAGCAGGATCGTTCCATATTTGCTGGAGTTTTTCAACATTTCTATCTCCGGCTGGCGATATTTTTCGGCTGCCTGGGTATTTTCATGAATCTCTTCCGTGGTGAGGTCCTGGACAAGACCCTGCATTTCTGGTTTCTTGCCCCCGCGAAACGCGAGGTGTTGCTGATCGGAAAATACGCCGCCGGATTGATCGCATCGTCCATAATTTTTGCAGGAGGCGCCCTGTTGTGTTTTGCGGTGTTGATGGGCTTCCACGATTCCGTTGAGGTCCAGGCATATCTCACCAGCGGCGGGATACGGCACGCTTTCTGGTATGTAACGGCCGCTTTAATGGGCTGCGTCGGATATGGAAGCGTTTTCCTGGCTGCTGGTCTACTCCTGCGCAATCCGATTATCCCGGCAGCCGTGCTGCTTGGATGGGAGAGCATAAACAGTTTCCTCCCGGAATTTATGCAGAAACTCAGCGTGCTGCACTACCTGCAATCCCTTTGCCCGGTCCCTGTCCCGATGGACGATACCGCGCCGGGACTCCTTCGGTTGCTGCTGGCACCGGCAGCGCCGGCTTCGCGCCTAGGCGCTATGGCCGGTTTGATCGTGGTGACAGCGTTTCTTCTCTGGATTGCATCCATCGCCATCCGGCGCATGGAAGTTGCCTACAGCCGCGAATGAAAAAATGGTGACAGGCTAGAATTTCACTTTTTTTCTGAGCAGCGGTTTTAAACTCCACAGAGTGGAAAAAAAGTGAAATTCTAGCCTGTCACCATTTAACAAGGCTTTTACTTGTTATCCAGAGCGCTCGAAAGTAAAATCCTCACGTCTGCAATTTGAATCGTAGATATCCCGGGTGGATATTCGGTTTATCCGCAAGAAAAATCTATTGAGAGGAAAAATGGCAAACAGTCTGTACATTGCTTCAGGCGAACCTTACAGCGGCAAAATTTTAGTTTCCCTTGGTGTCATGAGCGCGCTTCAAAAAACAACCACCCACCTGGGATTTTTCCGCCCTATCGCCCGACCCTATCGGCTGCAGGGCTCCGATCAAACCGTTCCGGACCGGGACGCGCATCTCATCCGAAACGTCTTCGGTCTGGAGCAGGCAGAAGAGGAGATGTACGGACTGGACGCTACGGAAGCCGAATCCCTGCTGGCGGATTCAAAAAGCCAGGCGCTTTACGAGAGGATTCTGGCTTCCTTCAAGCGGATTGAAGAAAAGGTGGACTTTGTCGTATGCGAAGGAACGGACTTTCTGTCCGCCGCTTCTTCGACGGAAGAAGATTTGAATATCGACATAATCCGTCACCTGAACACTCCCGTTCTCCTTGTGCTCGACGGTTCCTCGGGAGATTTGGCCGCAGTCTGTTCGAAGGTAAAACTCGAAGTGGAGAGGTTCAAAAACAGGGGATGCGAAATAATCGCCGTTTTCATTAACAAAATGGAACGGGGCCGTGAAAACGAACTCCGCGAAGCGGTGGAGTCCCAGTTGAACCGGTTTTCCATTCCAATAGTCGTCTGTATCCCCTATGACGTCAACCTGTCGACCCCTCGAATGAGCGAAATCCTGGCCCATTTCGGAGACACCCTCCTTTTCGGGCAGGATTACCTGCACAACAAAGTCTCAAAACCGATTGTCTGTTCGGGCGCATTGGACACCATTATTCCTCTGCTGGACAACCAGGCCCTGCTCATTTCACATCTCGACCGCCATGACGTCCTGTTTATGATCATGACGGCACTGTCCGCCCCGACGGCCCCGAACGCAGGCGGCATCATTCTGACGGGACACGGGGAAATCTCCGAACCTGTGTTCAATTTGCTAAAGGAAGCGCCGGGGCCCAAGGTCCCGATTATCCGGTCCCACATGAACAGCTATGAAACAGTTATGGAACTGGTCAAGGTAAAACCGGGCATCGAACCCGCAAACACCCGCGAGATTGAAATAGCCCGGCAGTTGTTCGAAACGCACGTGGATGTAGGCAAACTGCTCGACGCCGCTTACATCAGCCGGCCCCGGCAGACGAGCCCTTCCATGTTCAAGTATGAAATCATCCATCGGGCCCGCCAGAACAAAAAAACGATCGTCCTTCCCGAGAGCGGAGACGAGCGGATATTGAAAGCCACGGACGCGTTATTGAGACTGCAGGCTGTCAATATCATATTGCTTGGTAATCCGGATGAGGTTTTGAACCGTGCCGGCCAATTGGACCTGGACCTTACCAACGCGCAGATAATCTCACCGCAGAATTCGGGATGGATCGAGGAATTCGCTGAGATCTACCATGAGGCCCGGTCAGGGAAAGGAAAAGGAGTCGCCCTGGACGCAGCCAGGGACATCGTGCAGGAGCCTCCTGTCTTTGGAACCATGATGGTGCATACGGGACGGGCGGACGGCATGGTGGCGGGCGCCACCCATTCGACGGCGATGACGATCCGGCCTGCGCTGCAGGTCATTCGGACGCGGCCGGGACACTCCGTCGTTTCGTCCGTATTTTTCATGTGCCTGGAAGATCGGGTGCTGGTTTACGGTGATTGCGCCATCAACCCGGATCCGAATCCCGAACAGCTTGCGGAAATCGCCGTCGTCTCAGCCGAAACGGCAAAAACATTCGGGATCGAGCCTATCGTTGCCATGCTCTCCTATTCCACAGGCGATTCGGGCAGGGGCGACGATGTCGACAAAGTCCGGAAGGCCGTGGAGATCGCCAATCGGCTCGCTCCCGACCTGGTCCTCGAAGGACCGCTTCAGTACGATGCTGCCGTGGACGCCGGCGTAGCGAGAACCAAGATGCCCGATTCCAAGGTCGGCGGGAAAGCCACCGTATTTATCTTTCCTGATCTGAACACGGGAAACAACACCTACAAAGCCGTGCAGCGCTCGGCCCGGGCGGTTGCCGTGGGCCCGATACTCCAGGGATTGAAAAAACCCGTTAACGATCTCAGCCGGGGTTGCCTGGTCGAAGACATTATCAATACGGTCGCCATCACCGCCATCCAGGCCCAGTCCTTCAGCCAGCCTTAATATTCGCATCATCCTGTATTCTAACGTTCCGGCCTTCAACGCTACAATCTGCCATGACGCTTTATTTCTTCAAGGCAAGGGGCGGGGATTTGATGGTAAAAACAACAGCGAAGACGAGCAGCAGCATTCCTGCGACGAGGTACATCGATCGATAACCGGAAAGATCTGAAATCCAGCCGAACAGGGGAGAACCCAATCCCAAGCCTGCATCGAAGAGCGACATATACAATGCGAGCGAAAAACTCTTGTTCTCGCGTCCGAAGAAATCGATCAGGTAGGCGCTGAGCGCGGGAAATATCAATCCCTGCCCCAGCCCGGCTATGAATCCGCTGAGGATAAAGCTTGTGTAGCTTTCCATCCCGGCGATCCAGAACAGATTGAGACTGATAATCAGTGCCGATGGGAAGAAAACGATCTTCCTGCCATAGCGATCGGCCAGATCCCCGATGCCCACCCTTGCGAGAACGGCGGCGGCCGAGAAGGCAATAAAGAAGGGAGCGACGCGATCAAACCCTGCATCCTTACCGAAAAGCGCGATGAAATTGAGCACCGACCCCCTTACGGCTCCATGGATGAAAGGCATGATCATTATAATCCCGATCACAGCCAGCGGGAATTTTCGAAGCAGCAGGAGCTTTGAGGCTCTATCGGGTCGTTCCGTCCGGGGAACCTCCTTAACAGCCAGGACACAGACCATGGCGGCAACGACAAATAGAAGGCTCATATTGAAAATACCGCCAAATCCCAAATGCCGCACGATCTCTTCGGCCAACATCGGGCCCACGGCGCTTGCCACTATTGCCGAGACGCCGATCAATCCTAGAGAATGCGCCAGTCGATTCCTTGGTGCCAGATCGGAACACATCGCCATGATGGCAACCATGCACGTTCCCCAGCCCAATCCCATAAGGGCGCGCAGGAGGATTACCAGGAAACCCGCGCTCTCGACCATGTGGAACCAGGGAACGACAAACAGCATGGAAACCAGGCTGTAAAAAGTTATCCTGCGCGGCCCCCATTCGTCGATGATCCGGCCAAAAAACGGCCGGACCGCAATGGCCGTAAGGCTGTAGACGCCCATGATCAGTCCCACACGGGTTTTCGACGGCTGAAACGCTTCCAAGAACAGGGGGAAAAGATAAAAGAGCGTATGGCTTAAAAATGCAAAAAATAATGCAAGCAGACCGATTCCAAAATCCCTCTTTTTGTAGGTATCGTCCAACGAATCCCTCTCCTTCACGCATCCGATCCGCCTGTATGCGCACCGGCCAGACCCGGTCTGCAGGCTCACAGAATACCACTATTTTCTTATCGCATGTTCCGCATTTCACCCAAGAACATTGCAGTCCGATTCCCGGCAGGCGAAGGGAAATATATGGCGTGCCGTCCCAATATGAGATACTGGTATACCACAAGCATTACAGCTGTATCCTTGACAGAGGTTGCATAAAGGGATTGCATGCTTTCAGACTCTGCCCGATGTGATAGGAATTGGAGGTTCACAGTTGATCGAAACAGGGAATCCGATCGATGAATCCGCAACTCTAAGCATGGTCATTCCCTGTTATAACGAGGAGCGCACTCTCAGGAGTTGCGTGGAAGCCGTCCTTTCGATTCAGGATGAAAACCTCGATATCGACATCATCATCGTGGACGACTGTTCCACCGATCGCAGCCACGCGATTGCACTGCAGCTCAGGGAAGAATACCCGCAAGTCCAGGTTGTCCGGCATGAACGGAACAAAGGCAAAGGCGCCGCCCTGCGCACTGGATTTAACCGGGCGACAGGAACCTATGTGGCCGTCCAGGATGCGGATCTCGAATATGATCCCAACGAATACAACATCCTGCTGAAGCCGATCCTCGACGGATTCGCCGATGTCGTGTACGGTTCCCGTTTCATGGGAGGTCGCCCGCACCGGATCCTATTTTTCTGGCATTCGATCGGTAATAAGCTGCTCACTTTCATCTCCAACATGTTCACCAACCTGAACCTTTCCGACATGGAGACCTGCTATAAGCTCTTCCGGTCGGACCTGATCAAACAGATACGGTTCAAGGAGAACCGGTTCGGATTTGAACCGGAGGTGACCTCCAAGATATGCCGTTTCAAGGGGGTCAGGATATATGAAGTAGGCATATCCTATTACGGAAGGACCTATGAAGAAGGCAAGAAGATAGGGATGAAGGATGCGGTCAGGGCGGTTTATTGCTTGCTGAAATACAATATTTTTGACAGGAAGTACCTGAAGGCAGCAGGCAGCAGGCAGTAGCAGCATCCGGCAACCAGCAACCAGCATCCATGAAGCAAGGCAAAAATACAAAGTTATCCCTTTACACTTTCATCTTCCTCTCTGTCGCCGTCGTCTTCAGCCGGTTTTTGCTGCCTCGTTTCCAGACCCATGATGTCCTTGCGATCCTCTCATGGGATGTTTTCGGGTATTACCTCTACCTGCCTGCAACTTTTATTTACCATGATCTCGGCCTGAAGGATTTCTCGTGGGTACAGCATATCCTGGACACGAACAGGCCAACCCTCGGATTTTACCAGGCATACCCGGGACCTGTCGGGGATTATGTCCTGAAGTACCCGATGGGACTGGCGATACTGAATGCCCCCTTCTTCTTCACCGGTCATTTCTTCGCCTGGATGCTTGGGTTTCCCCGCGACGGTTTTTCGATGCCTTACCAGGTAGCCGTTTCCATGGGAGGACTGGTCTATTCCATCGCCGGGATTGGGATACTGCGCAAAGTTCTGCTTCATTTTTTCAGAGACAGGATCGTTGCCTTCACTCTTGTGCTGATCGTACTGGGCACGAACTATTTTCAGCTTACGGCATATGACGGTGCGATGCCGCACAACTACCTTTTTACGCTTTATGCCCTGATCGTCTGGCTGACCATCCGGTGGCACGAATCTCCGAAAATACGGGATGCCATATTCCTGGGAACAGCGATAGGGCTTGCCGTCCTTGCGAGGCCGACCTGCGCCGTGATCATCCTTGTTCCCTTGTTATGGGGGATCATCGATAAAGATTCGTTGAAGCGCAAGTGGGACCTGGTCCGGACCCATGTCCTGCAGATCTTGTTACTGATACTTTTTTTGGCCGGGGTGACTTTTTTTCAGATGATCTACTGGAAGATCCATGGAGGGAGCTTTTTCTATTACAGCTATGAATCAACAGAAAAACTCCAGTGGATCGCTCCGTACCTCTGGCAGGTTTTGTTCTCA
>DKBB01000244.1:25067-25613 GCA_002451015.1 Acidobacteria bacterium UBA6911 | reverse complement strand
CCCTGACCTTTGCACCCCTGGGTGTAAGAAGATTATGCACGGTATGCACTGCCACTTCTGACACATTGAGGACTTTTTCTTCAGGATAAAACATAACCATCTCTGACGGGGCTTCAGTGTTGCTCGCCAGATAAAATTCAATGGGAAAGCCGTCAATAACATGCGTTTCCACCTGGGATTCAATTATATCTGTAGGCGCAATATACGAACGCATACCGTTTGCCACCCCGGGTCCCAGGCCTGCATCAACAGTGCCATAGGGAGAACGGGGTAAAGGGATGCCTGAATACCAGATGGTCCGGCGCAGCATGGCATTGCCTGCCAGCAGGCTTTCCGTGATGGCTTCTTTTTCGAAATTTAGTGGTGCAAATATTTTCACCTGACCCGAAGATACCTGTTCTTTGGAGATCACACCGGCAACCCCGCCAAAATGGTCCATATGATTGTGGCTGTAAATGACGGCCCGTACCGGTTTTTCGCCCCTAGACTTACAATAAAGTGACAAAGCGGCCTTAGCCGATTCGATGGAGGTTAGAGGGTCAATGA
>DKBB01000244.1:0-24984 GCA_002451015.1 Acidobacteria bacterium UBA6911 | reverse complement strand
GTGTTAAGAAAAGCAATACCACTACGGAATAAACGAAAAAAGAGAGTACTTTGTTGGTTGCCATAGTAAACCTCATGTAGTTATTGGCTGCAAATTTTCAAGTTTCCATTTTATGCCGGTTTTCAACATTACGGCGTTACAATATTGAACCAGAAATCGAATCGGTCGATCAGTTTGAGAAAATCATGAAATTTTTCTTCGTTGCCGCTAATGCTGATTTCACCGGCTACCTGTTTTTCGCTAGAGGTTGAGTCGGTAAAAACAATGCCGTATAGCGCGGATCGAGCTTCGGCACAAATTCCGCGACAAACATCAGCGGATCGTCATTCAACGTCTGATAGTCGAACCGTCCTGGCCGTGGAAGTCCGGGCAACCGGCGATTAACAAAACCTACACAACATATGGGAACCGCCTTGAATCAAGATTTTATGGCACCGGTGCCGCCTCAGCCTGTTTTATAAGTTTCCGAGCGTCATCCTGGGTGAGAAAGCCATCGCGGACAAGCTTCTGGGCTGCGCGCCTGAAAGAATCCGTATAGTCCTTATGCGTCGGATAAAGCTGTGCTAGACGCGCAGGACTGAAGGGTTGAACCGCACTGGTGCAGTCGGGGGACGGTGTGAGGACTCCCCTATATCTGGCTATGGGCACTTCCATTTCGGGCATGCGTAATCCGCCACGGATATTTCCATCCGGATCCAGGACATATTGTCCGTTTACAATTTCAGGATCGGGCGCCGCAGGCGGCGCCTTTCCTTCTTCAACCCAGCGGTCGAGATATTTGTAAAGCATTTTCTCGAACATATAGAGATTGATCTCGGGCTGGCGCTTGCCGCAGGTAAAATGGTCGAATACGTCGCGATCCGTGAGAAACCCGGCCGTGATCTGGTCTGCCTTGCTTGCATCACTGTAATTGTATTGTGCCATCCAACCATGGCTGGCGCCGGCAGCCATCCAGAGCATAAATCGATTTTCCTCCGTATCACTGTTGCCTGGCCGGCCGAATCGAGGATAGAAAAGTTGTGAGTTGATTACGACCAGTGGTTCAGCATGGTGGTTGAGAATGCGTTGCGGATCATCAGATGCAAGGGGCGCCGCACACTGGTTGAGATCCGCGCTGATGCTCGGTCCAGTCCCCGAATCCTCTATCAAATATCCATCATAGATAGGACGGCCACCCGATAATTTTGCCCTCTGATGAATCCAATTATAATAACGGGTGACATAACCGCCGCTCTGTGACTCGCCCGTTAAATAAGCGCGTTTAGCGGGCCGGCCCAATGGATTTGAGGGGTCGGAACTTTTTAATAACGCGCCCACTTGTGAAAAGATGTCGTATGCAAGGCCGTTTTCGTACAGTTTGGACAGATTGGCATCATAGCCCGTTTCGCCGGGAAGTTTTCCACAAGATTGCCGATCTGGCGGAGATGGATTGGCAAAAGAGATACGCCCGTAGCGCAATTCGTCAAATCTGACCATTCCGGGAATTACGTTCGGCTTGCTCGTGATTCCGACATACACATCTTTGCGATCGATGATGCTTTCCCACAATGCCGCCCAAATCGCTGTCCAATCATAGCCGGCTGACATATTGATGATCTCAACGGCGACTCTTCCCGACCATTGGCGCATATCCGCTGGACGGCGTATCACTATCCGAGTTGTGTAAGGTCCTGATCGCAGTTTAGTGGTTGCGTAATCGCTCTTCGGAACTACCTGATAAACATTGGCAATCCCGCTGATGTAATATTCCTGCTCGATATATTTATAGTCAGTAAGATTGATAGGAACCCATTGCCACGCAGCACCATTCCAGATGTGAGATTTATCTGTCACCGGTATGGGCCCTTCGATGGTGGGAATCTGCACCCCGCCGTCACCCACCGTGGTGCGACCGGAAACGGTATGGATAACCCCCAATATCCATACCGCTGCGAGAAAACAAGCTATGGTCAACAGAAGGGAGCCAAACCTGGGAAAGCTGAGGTCTTTGATCTTCATCTTGCTCTGCACCGCTCCGGATTTTGGACGAGTATGGTGCAACTATTGAAATCGGCTTATCGTCAAAAACCGATTGGGATTCATCGTCGAGGAGCGCCAGCAGCAGACGCTCGCCCGCAGTCTCCCTTTTCAGGTTGAGTTCTATCGCAGCCGGAATTGGATTCGGCAACAAATACGTCATCAACTTATCGATATCGGTATGGCTTGACTCGATAAATCTTTGAGGAATCACGAAGGGTGAAACGCTGGCCCTGAGCGTTTTCATCCCCATTGAGACGGCGGCCGGGAACCCAGATGTTATTTATATAATTTCCTTCGTCTATGAATGAAATACCTCCTATAGGTGGTCCCGGCGTGTTGGGGGTAAACTCGACTGTCAGGGCGCCGCTTCCTGCAATAAGATACTCGTCGTTCCCCAGATAGATAATGAGCGCACCGGAGCGGTTGACGTTTTCCCTCTGAGGGGTTGGGAGTGTTGGTGCCTGTTTCTGAGTCGGCTGCTTCGCCCAGGAAGCGAGGGGGCCGGGTGCGTTCGCACCGGGAAGCATGCTCCCCCGACCGGATTTGTAGCAGTTAACTATATAATCCCCCATCGGGAAGCGGGCGACCTCGTCATTCTCTTCAAGAAGCACTCCCTCCATCTTTTCCGTCCCCATGTTTTCAAGGATCATGGGAGCCAGTTGCCGTAGAACTTCGTAACCAATTGCTAGTGGCAGATCTTCTGGATTTTCGGGGGATTCATTTCCACCAAAATTGAACCTGTCGAGCGACTCGATCCCAAACGGGCAGAAACCGATGCCGTCAAGCTCTCCGTATGTGTAGAATGCGTTTGCAACGCCCCGCGCATCCCCATACGTTTCAGGGATGAACAGTGGATTACCGGCCCGGGTGTACATCTCTGTCCATTCTTTAAAATTTGTGAAGTATATATCCGGCGCAAAAAAATCAATATGGGGGCCTCCGACTTTCCAGACGTCGAACGAGTGAGGCAGCGGGCCGCCGCTGTTGTATCGTCCGGGAGGATAGTTCGGGCGGATAAGGGCTGCATTGACGAACATCGGCAGGGGATATTCCTTTTTACCGGCCTGGACGACCGCGTCAATATAGTGGGCATAATGCCAGGCCATGAAAAGGTCTTCCGTGATCGCCTGTTTTCCGAAGACATCTTCCCAGGTACCGGATGTCTGCGATCCGGCGTCTTCCCATAATTTGCGTAATTCAGGCATCAAGATCTCATGGTTTTGCTGCAGATAATCCAGAAGCTTCTGCGGCACCGGACCATAGTAGGCTTGATTGGCCGCTTCTGAATAATCTCTTGCTTCCGGGATACATCCGGGTTCATTTTCGACCTGAACCATCAGCACCGTGTGATGATCGCCATCGATTTCACGGATGCGGCGCATCAGTGCTGCAAACACACGGGCATCGGCATCGCGATTCGTTGCGTTCAATGGCGAAAGCCTTTCAGTGCCTTCTCCCGACGACCGCATAACGCGGGGGAATCGTTCGATGTCCTCTTTCACCCAACCCGGAACGTAGCTTGAAAAGGTGTTTTTCCAGCTCCCGAACCAGAGAAAAACAAGTCGGAGACCATGGCTTCTTGCATCGTTTATCAGACCATCCACGAGGGTGAAATCAAATTTCCCATCTTCCGGTTCGAGCAGCTCCCAGGAGATTGGCGCCAGTACGGTATTCAGGTTCATCCGGACAAGTTTCGGCCAGATCGGCTTCATGTACTCCAGGCTGGATGAACTGGAATTGTGGAGCTCACCTCCCAGGATCAGGAAGGGCTTCCCATCCACTACGAGCTGTGTCGTGGCCCCCTGTTTTTCCAGGCGAGGAATTCCGTTCATATGGGATCCTTCGCCGCCGGGACGTTCATTAGAACACCCGGAACAGATCATCAAAAGCGTCGCAGCTATTAATAAAAAACGAGAATAAAATTTGAATGTATGTGCCGTCAGCATAATCGAACGTTTCCTTCCTCCACCTGGAATAATGCGTAAAGGAACAGGGACGGATTCATGAGAAGACCGGAAACAAGCAGGTATCTCACGGCGATCCTCCTTTCGGCGTACTCTATCCCAAGCGTATATTGGGGGGCAACCATATAGGTGAAAAACGGTACAACTTCTATAAATTGCAGCTATTATGAAAAATAGAATTAAAATTGATCCGTTTGATTTAAAACCGGGAGGTTGTATGAAACATCTAGTTGGTAGGATCGTTCTGCTGTTCTTATGTTCCAATCTGGCGTTGTTCGCAGCGGAAATGCCCCTCGTTTACGACAAGGAAGATACCGGTTCAGATGTTCAGACACCGCCCTTGCCCTCCTTTGCCGATCTCCCGTCCATTGCATACCTTCCCGATCCATTTCTAATGGCTGACGGCAAGCGCATGACGACCAAAGACGGATGGCGGATCCGGCGCGCCGAAATCAAAGCCATGATTGAACATTACGGCATCGGTGAAAAACCGGGCAAACCGGGCATTTTCAAGGCCAGCCTCACCGGTAACACGATCAACATAACCGTAGGTGAAGGAGACAACACGTTCGATATGACAGCCACGATTAATCGTCCAGCCAACGCGCCCGATAATAAACCGATACCCGCCATCATCGGCATGAACTCTCCTACCGGGAGCCTGCCAGCGCATTTCTTCAGCAGCCGGGGAATTGCCTCCATCACATTTCTCAGCAACCAGGTCTCGGACGGTGGCACCTACGCTGACGGCAACTTTATGAAGCTCTATCCGGATTCCACTGCGGGCTCCTATGCCCGTTGGGCCTGGGGTGTCAGTCGTGTCATCGATGCACTGGAAGTGCTCCCGGAAGCCAATATTGACACAAAACGACTCGCGGTCAGCGGCTGTTCATATGCGGGAAAGATGGCCCTGTATGCCGGTGCATTTGACGAACGCATCGCGCTGACCATTCCCCAGGAATCCGGCGGCGGCGGAACAATTTCATGGCGGTATTCGGACATGCTCGAAAAACGCGATAACGTCGAGGTCGAGAATCTCATCCATGCACAGGGAGGCAGCGACGAATTTCCCTGGTATGCCCGGGCACTGCGCCGGTTCAAGAACGCTCCCGACAAACTCCCGTTCGACCATCACGAACTGATCGCGATGATTGCGCCACGTGCGGTTTTGATGATCGAGAGTTCAATGATTCCAAGAATGGGTGCCGAAGCGGCCCGCATCGATCACCTTGCGGCAAAGGAAGTATGGAAGGCGCTGGGCGTGCCCGACCGTATCGGCGTAACCGAAGATCACGTCATGCACTGTTCCTGGAGTGATAAGTACACGTCGGATCTCGAAGTCTATCTTGATAAGTTCCTGCTGGGAAAGGCGGACGGTAGGCCGACTGAGTTTCTGCGCTCCAAATTTACCGACCTGGATACCGAAAAATGGATTCCATGGACCACGCCGGAATTGAAATAGCGAATCCTGTGCGGCCCGAATAGGTTTGGGCATTTAGCCATTACAGGATTCTTAACTCTTTTTGGTGAGGAACAGCCGTAAAGAATATATCCGATAAACATCCAATATCTTAGTCATTCCTTCCCTACAAATTTCTCAGTCGCTTCTCAAAAAAATGCAATTTAATGAATATTTGTTGCATACGCAACTATTTAATCGTCTCTTATTATCATGAAACGCATAGGGACTGAGATCCTTGTTATGGAGAAATCGCTATGAAGAAACACAGATTGGGCAAAGACATCTCTCTTATTTATAGATACAGTCAAATCTATTTCGACGCGAAACTAAAGAAATACAACCTAGGAAGCGGACAATACATTTTCCTGATGAATTTATTCCTCAATAACGGTATCAACCAGGAACAACTAGCACACATCGTAAGAATCAATAAAGCCACAACTGCCAGAGCTGTCGCGAATTTAGAAAAAGAAAAATATGTCACCAGAAAACAAAGTAAGAGAGACAGACGTTCATACGAGCTTCATACGACAGAAAAGGCGAACTCTATAAAAAGCTCCCTGGTGAAAATTATGAATGCCTGGAACGAAATATTGCTAGATGGCCTTAACACTGAAGAGAAAAGAATGCTTTTGAAATTAAATGATAAAGTTGGATCCAATATTCTTCGCCACTCAAACAAACCGGGTGACGACCGTAATATGCAATAAAACAAGATTTTACATATCAAATGGTTAGCGATAGGAGAAATTCATGATTATTGATATACACATGCATCCTCTTCCCGAGGATCTGTTCACTAACGAGAAGATCCTTGACGGTTCTTTAAGCACGGCACCACGTGGATTTGGAGAAATAGCATCTTTGGGAACCGTCGATCCGGTGTAAAACAGCTGATTCTCGAAAAGGGTCCATTCCGGAGACATGGGTAACACTTTTGGAGTAAAAGGATTTTCGCCCACAGGCTCAACCCGGTTCCAATCGTTATCAAAGAATCCTAAATCATATGCCATAAAACTGACAAGCCAGATATCGTTGTCGATCTCTGTTACGCCAACATATTTCCCCGCAAACACCCGGCTGAGGCGGGACCTCCCCGGAAGCACATCTTAATAATCATAAGCCAGCCTGATCCGATCGGAAACCGGCAGTCCGAATCTATATCTTCTCCAGCGCCTTGAGAACCTTGTCGGGCGTTATCGGAAAATCGAGAATTAATTTTCCCGTTGCATTGTATATGGCGGAAGACGTGATGCCCGCCATGGCGGCGCCGATGTTTTCTCCGATTCCGTTCGAGCCGTAAGGGCCGTATCCGAGATGGCTCTCGTTAAGGAAGCATTGAACAGTCGGATAATCGTTCATCGTTCCAAGATGATAATTGATGTGATCGAAGTTAAGGCCGACTCCGGTTTGGGGACAATAGACTTTTTCCTCCGTCGCGCTCTTGCCCAGGCCCATGACTGCACCGCCATACTGCTGCCCCTCGCAGCCACGGCGGTTGAATATGTGCCCCACGTCGTTTACGCAAACGATGTTCGTAACAAACACCATCCCGGTTTCGACATCAACCTCCGTCTCAATGAAATGCGCCTGGCGGCTCATAATATAGGTCTCCCCCATCATCATGCGCATCATGCTGTCCATCATGCCCCCTGGACCGCTGGACTCGGGATGGACCACAATGGAACTGCCGCCGGCGCCCATGAAACCGAACCCACCTCCCACGACATCACCCACGGCCGTTTTGTTGTCGGGATCGGCCTTTTCGATAATCATGCTGTCCTGGACATCATAATCTTCGATCTTCCGGTTTTGATTCTGGCCTGAGGAAGAACCGGGGAATCCCCCACCGCCGAACATGAATCCGGGCATCATGGGCATGCCGGAGGATCCCGAACCGACGAACTGTTCCAGGATTTTCTTTTTCATCTCCCGTGCGGACTGTATCAGCTGCGGCGTTGCCGAAACGGTGCCCGCCGAGCTCGCCGGCTGGGACAGGCAGTAGGTGCTGTTCTCGACATGCTGTACCTGTATCCGGACATCCTCGTATTTCATTCCCGACTCGGCGGCGACACAACGGCGATAGGCGGATTCGGTATCGACCCCCATATCACAGCGCAGCCCGAGAATCGTCAGCCTCCCCTCGCTCAGCATCAGCCCGGCGCTTGAAGGCAAAGGCATTCCTACACCCCAGTTCCATACATTAATGGAAGTAAATCCCAAGCCGTGCATTCTTCCATTGGCCAGTTTCCTTATGCCCGGAGCATGCCATTTCCGGTCCCAGTCCATGGCCTTCCTGCCCATTTCTATAACTTCCTTCAGACTGTGCCGCTGCGGGAACCCGTTCTTCTTCTGATATTCGGTAATAAACTCCCAATCGTGCCCCTGGCAACCGTCATTGATCAGAGCCACTTCGGTAGGATCGAGTCCGAATTCCGCGGAAACCAGGTCGAACATTATGTTGTGGGGAACGCAGCAGGCAGCCCCATGCCGAAAGCATTCCGTGAAACCCTTGTTGGTGAGAGCCCATGTCTGGGTGCCGCGTATATTGGGTATTTTGGTGCATTCAAAGGTCTTGTCGATACCGGGATTTCTCTGCCCCATGACGTCCCAGTGATATGCCGTGATGGTGCCGTCACGCCTGGCGCCCACTTTGCAGGTGTAGGTCCCGAATTCGTCGCCGCCGCAGTAGAAACCGCTTTCATCGTAGAGCAGCTTCACCGGCCTGCCGGCGGCTCTGCGTGCCAGGATAGCCGCCATGCGAACGAATGCCGTGGTGTATCCGAGCCAGGCCAGACCTCCAAACCACGAGCCCTGATAAGGGAAGGTCACATTGATCTTTCGCCACTGCGGGGATTGGGAGTCGCCCGTATAGGCTGCCCTGTCAGGCGACGGATTGCCCGGGCTGGGCGGCCGGTCAAATCCACCCGGACCTCCGCGGCTACCGAATCCGCCGGGGCCCCTGGGGCCGCCAAATCCTCCGGAAGGCATTCCGCTGCCGGAACCGATGCTGTTTCGGGGGTTGGACTGGTGGTGCACATATAGATCGATGGAATCGTTTTTCCACTGGGCCACACAAACCATGGCCTCGGTGCCCGCAACAGAGTTCATGCCTCGAATGATCTTATACTCAATAACCTTGTCCGCCTCCGCAAAACCCTTTTCCACATCACCGGATACCCTGTCTTGCGAGGCTATGACATTCGGCCCGCTACCGCTTTCTCCTCCGGAGCCCCCAAAACCTCCGAATCCGCCGAATCCCCTACCCATCCTCATGCGGGTTACTTCAGGCATGATCTTTTGGGCATCCGGTTTTGCTGCTTCTTCCATATCCAGGATGAAGGGTAGTTCCTCCCACTCAATTTTAATAAGTTTGAGCGCTTTATCGCATATCTCCTCGCTGTCCGCTACAACGACGACTCCCATGGGGTGCTGATAAAAATCGCTTGTGCCCGCAAGAGTGAGGATATTAAAGCCCATGGAGATTTCACTGCCGGGTGCGCCGTCTTCCGAGATATCCCGATCCTGGTAAGTTAGTATATCTCTAACTCCCACAAGGTTTTCCGCCTGGCTGGTGTCTATGCTGACAATTTTGGCGGCGGAGTAAGGCGAGGTGAAGACTTTTGCATATAACATTCCGGGCAGGGATACATCTCTTGTGTAAATCCCATATCCCGACACCCTGTCATGTGCATCCTGACGAGTCATCTTGCTCTTTTTACCTTCACCGGATTCCGGCATTACCCAAGTCCATTGTTCCTCAGCCATTTTCTATCCCCTTTACCAGGCTCGAATTTTCAATACGCACCGGAATGCATCCGCAGCGAGAACGCGGACCGGTGCGCGCGTACATAAGATGAATACGTTTACCACAAAGAATGTTTCGTTCTCATTAAATTGACAGGCATATTTAGGTCCATCTCTCCCCCTTTGAGACATTTAAACACCACGCCTTCGTTCAAAAGCGTTCATCAAAGATAAATATGAAAGCGACTGAACTTCCCCCCTGACGGCAATCTTTGCCATGATCTGGTTATATTGTCTTGATTCTGCCGAAAGGCGAACATCAAAATCAGCCACTGGACAAGATCAGTACATTGGATGTGATCGCCGAGGGGATCAAGGAAGCGTTGGATGTGATGGGGGAATGAGTAATGAGGGAACAAGCTTTGAAAGCCAGGTCTGACAGAACCTCCCGCATCATAAATTTATACAATCTTTATCCGGTTGGAGGCCTGAAAAACCGGTACTGGAGCAGGCCCGACCGTAAGGTCGGGATTTCGGATGATCACCTATCGTGAGCGCCGAAGGTGCGACACAAAGGTATTTTATCCTTGCGCCGGCCGCCCCTTCGGGGCTCATGACGGTAGATTACCCCTAATCCTATTGTGCCTCCAATGAGATCCACTCACTGGGTCATGCCGAAAAGCCACAATAATTTATATTCATCGCCGTCTTTCGCCATCACAAACCTCAGCGGCGGCACGTTGTAATAGAAGGCTTCCGGAACATCATCAGCCGTAAAAGGCTCAAGATTCCCCGTGTTCAGACCCGGCGGAATCGCATCGGCAATCATTTTATAATTTCTCTGTATGTTTGACTTCTCGGCATCGCCGATTTTTGAATGCCAGGCCAGCAGGTATTTTTCCACTTCCCTGGTGGCGTTATAAAGCTCCTTAAACTTTTCCAGAGTTCCGGCTCTCCCCGTCAGTTTCATTAAGTGAGGACGCACTTCCTGAGGAAATATTTCTAATGGATCGTTGTTCACGGCATTCTTGAGATACTGCATCAGATCGGGGTGGGAAAACTGGTATTCGGTCATAAGCCATAGAACATTGATTGTCGTAAGAATGTATTCTCGGCGGTCTTCAGCACCAAGGGTGAGACACAGGTTGTTGTTTACGTAATAAATGAGCGGGCAGGGAGGATTTTCGAACAATAAAGGATGGACAAGGTCTCGATCCACCTTGCGGATATCTCCCGCATGCCGCCAGGATTTAACAAGCCGGTCGGACAGCTTTTCTGCTTTCATTCGAACCTGTTCAGGCGCCGTTTCTTCTCCAATCATTGAATGGGCTTGATTTACAGCCGCTGCTGCCTGGATAAATGCTATGAACGCCAGTAGCAGCAGGCGGAAACCGTTGCGAGGATTCAAAATCATTTCTCTCATATTGCATCTCCGCAAAGTAAGAATTATTAGACAGTAAGGATGAAACCGGAAGATTCTCTCTGTTGCATGAAGTTTATAGGAAAACGCCCGAAGTCTGAACAAAATTTAGCTACTCTTTTTCGAAACTGCTTCAATCTGCAAGCCTGGCTCAAAACAGCCGCGCACATCATAAATTCTTAAAAAGTCGTAGGGGCGAACCTTGTGTTCGCCCACTTCAATTCAACATACGACATTGCTTATCGCAACAAGGGCAACCCAAGGTTCGCACCTATTGAACACGTTTTATCGAATGGGCTCCGAGCAGATAGAGCGCTCCGAAATTATAGCCGGATACATCCCCCGATATAAAAATGTTGAGATGTTCCGGTGAAACTATAACCGGTATTTTGCCCCCGGGCTTAAGGTTCTCCCAGAACACGGGGATGCGGTCATCGGGAATGTTATCGGTTCCGCCGAAGGCTTCGACCTTTTCAGAAAGCCTCCTTTTGAGGCCTTCTATTTCCGCTTCGCTCAACTCCTCGTAGGGGACCGATGTTTTTTCGATAATATAATTCTGCAGGCTCTGCCTGGTGAAACCCATATTTTTCAGTGCCTGCGCCGTATCGGGGCTGAGTACGAATATATAATTGAAGGGTCTGGCAAAGGCCCCCGAACCGATACCGGGCATGTAGGAAGCAAACATACGGCGGTTGGGAGCAATCGTATCGACAATGCTTTCCAGAACGCCCTCAACGGTCCAGGCGCCTCCGGTTCCGCCGCCGTAAATGGTGAAATCACCGCCCAGGCCTATGCCGGATACGGTAACGAAACTGTCCTCCGCACGGTAACCCCGCACGGTATGATACGGTGCCCAGGGGCTTAATGCATCATTTTCAGCCAGCACATAAAAGGTATGGGATGACGCCCTTCCGGTCAACGCCGTATCGAGCTTTCCCGGTTTTAAATATCCTATATTGTTCATGCACAGCCTGACGGCCCGTCCGATGGTGTTATTGGCCCGCCATCCGTGACCCAGCAAACCTGTACCGGAGTGCATTCCGATTTTTTCCGCAATGGGGCCGCTCACGGCTATAAAAAGGTTAAAGGAACCGTCGGATGAAAAAACGTGATGCGAAAATCCCTTGTCGGATATCCCTTCCATGGCGGCGACAATAACCGGAAAATATTCCGGTTTGGCGCCCGCCATTACGGCGTTCACGGCAACCTTCTCCACGGTGACATTCGCCAGGACGGAACTCCCGTCCGGCGCTTTTATCGCACCCAGCACCGTATCCGGTGAAAGTTCGGTTGCCTTTAGCATCTGCCCGACATTGGTGGGTGTGGGGGGAACAAGCGGGAGCCCGTCGCCCCAGTCATTGTCCATGAACAATTGGTAGAACTTTTCATAAGCGGATTCCAGGCTGCCGGATGATATTCTTACAGTGTCGACTACCAACTTTACCGGGTTCAGACCGGCTTCTTTCTCTGATGACTCTAAGGGACGGGTTAATGCATCGATAATATCGTCCAGAACCGCTTCGGCGCAGGGCATCATGCTCTCCGCGCTTGCCCTGTTCGGGTAAAATTCCATACTGGGCAGAGGCGCCATACGCACCGACGGCATGCCAAGATGGTAGGAGGCTGTTACAGCGTTAACTATCAGGTGTTCCCCGAAAACAGCGACGCCGGGTTTGCCGAGTTTTTCCAGTTTTACTGTATACGATACGCTGTCCCAGGCTCCCTGGCCGGAATCCCCCACGGCATAAACAAACGTATCCACCTCTCTCAATATCCTCGCCTCCGTATCCCCCACACCCCGGGTGTATCTGGAGATCGTGGCCGATGGATATTTCTTCTTAAGAACTACTTCCAATGCATCGAGGAAAAACTCTCCGCCCGATTTGCCGGCCCAGACTAATCCGATATTTTTATTAGACAGGTCCTCAACCCGGGGTGTAATAAGGGAGAGCTCAGACGCCATGAGCATCTCGGCCTCGGGATTCAGCACCTCAAATGTAACACTGCCTGGCTCTCCTGCAGGCTCGGCGGCAAAGGTATTTGCCAGCATCAGGGTTATAAAACAAATAAAAACTGAACCTGTCACTGATCTCAATCGTACTCTTTTAACCATTCCCATGATTGCTCCCTCTCATTGGTGTAAAGATATGTTTGAGTACCATGTTATTTGGTTATAGGATTGTCCCCATTCATAAAACATTTAATGTAGAAATTGAATCTTAACTTATATCAACGGGAGGTCTCATGAAACTTAATTCATCCCGCAGAAAGTTTTTAAAGGCCGGACTGGCTCTGCCTGCAATGGGACTTTTATCCGCGAACAAGTCACAGAAAAACAATTTTGAGGAGGCATACAATCCAATGACAAAAGAGGCAGGCAATCAGGTGCTTTTGGAAGTTCTAAATCCCCGCGCGGTTCTTCCGTCAATCCCCGCAATCGGCTTGATCGCACCGAGGCTTGACTCTCTCGAAGGCAAACGAATTCTCCTTTCGGGCGGCAAGCCGGATGCAATCGTTTTCTTTGACGCCCTGGAAGAACTGCTAAAGGAAAGATTCCCGACGCTGACTATAGTGCGCCAAGCCCCGCTATCCCTAACGGAAGGAGAAAAATATGATTTCGACGCATGGATAGAGGGAGTTAAAACCTCCGGCGGCGGAAGGGTGGACAACGAGGCAAAGCTTGAAAAAATGGGCATACCCGGAGTAGCCATCACGGTCGACGACCTTCTCCCCCAGCGGAAACGCATAGCGGAAAGCAACGGATTGCCGGGTATTCGCATCGTAACGGTTCCGGCTGAAACGTATTTTGTCTGCGAATGCAAGCCGGAAAAGCTGAAACNNGTTTGTTTACGATTACGGCCCCCTGCGTTTCGAGGGTTCCTCCCATGACGAGGCCTATGAGAAATTTCAGCAGTACTGCATGGACAACGATATGGGCGACGGTCTACCCCTGACTCCACCCACAGAAGAAGCGGTAGAAAGGATGCTTTCGGGTACAAGCCGTACGCCCGACGAGGTGCTGGGCTCGATGGTTCCCCGCAACGGCAGGGCCACAATAGAGAAAGTGGCGATCAACGCGGTCATGGCCGGAGCCAGACCGGAGTACCTGCCCGTCATTATTGCCGCGGTTGAAGGGATGGTCGACATCCGCTTCAATCTCTACCACCTTTCCACCGGCACCCTGAACTCCAGCGCACTGGTTCTGGTAAACGGTCCCATAGCAAAAGAAATCGGCATGAACTGCAGGGATACGTACCTGAGTCCCGGCAATCGCGCAAACAGCTCCATCGGTCGGGCACTCAGCCTGTGCATGATCAACATCGGATGGAGTTTTTTCAAAACAGAGGGAGGCATGATTGGACAGCCGACCCGGTATACGCACCTGATATTTGCCGAAAACGAGGCGGAAAGCCCCTGGGAGTCCTTTGCCGTAGAGCACGGGTTCAGTGCCGAAGACAGCACGGTTACCCTGGACGAGTGCATCTGGTACGACAGGCTCGGTCCCTCGGGATGCATGAATCCCATGCCCATGGAGGCCGATATGGCACAGCTTGCCTCAATGGTCAAAGGTTTTACAGGAGGCATGACCCCCGCCAGAAACGCACCTGTCGATCCGATATGGGGATCCGCGGATGCGGAAAGCGCGATCAACGGCAATTACTGCACGCTGGTTTTATATCCCGCACTGGCGCGCCAGCTCGCCGCCGCCGGCTACAGCAAGCAGTCCCTCTCGCAGTGGCTGTGCGATCAGCACCGCTTCCCATGGGACGATTATTCCGACATACAGCAGAAGAGCATTCTTAAGGCGGCCAAAGCGGGCAGCATTCCCGGCTTGACGGTAGAGGACTGCAAATCCGGAGGCATGATTCCCAACTTCAACCCGAGACATCTGGCCATTTTGGTAGCAGGGCCGATGGCCGGCCAGGCGATGGGTATCTACGGCGGCGCCGCCACCCAGCCCAACTTCGATAATCCGGGTTCAACGGAAATCGACTATATGACCCAAAAAATACACGGTGCGACCCTGACAAAAGCCGGCCGTTAAAAGGAATAAAAAAATATGAATTTGCTAAAAAATAAAATTTGCCGCACTCCCCTCTTAACAGCAATCTTCACCATGATCCTTGTAATGTCATCGTGTGGCATTTCCTGTGAGAAGATACAAACGACTCACGATGGATTTACCTTGGAGGTTCTTGAGCCTCACGGCGAGCTTGCCTTTGCAGAAAGACAGGGATTATTTGCGCCGCGTCTCGGTGATTTGAATGGGAAGAAAATCGCGATCATGGCGATGTTCCAGGATTCCATGCTTTTTTTCGACACAATAAAGTCCATGCTGAAGAATAAGTACCCCGGGGTTGAGTTTGTACATTTCAGTTTCGGAGGACCGAATTCGCCCGACATTTCCGCCGAAATAGCGGAAGCATGCGACGGGTGGATTGACGGAGTGAAGGCGTCGGAGACCGGCTCCAGACATGATGCCGGGGTCAGGTTGGAAAAACGGGGCCGCCCGGGTGTNNACCGATCCCGAATTAATGAAATCGGTTGCGGAAGCGGCTTTTGACGATATACATACCGCGCTTATCAGTCCCCTGACAAAAGAAGAAATGGACGTCGACGATTTCAGCTACGACTATTCTCCAAAAAAATTCACCGGAGCCGATTATTCCGAGGCAAACGAAAAATTTCAGCAATACTGCGCCGAAAACTTTATGACAGACGGCATGCCGGTAGTTCCGCCTACGAGAGAGGCCGTGGACAGAATGCTTGCGGGCACAGCGTATCCTCCTGACAAGGGAATAGGGCTCATGTTTCCGAAGCAAGGCAGGGCGACCGTAGAAAAAATCGCCATAAACGCGGTTATGGCGGGGGCAAAACCCGAGTATCTTCCCGTCATAATTGCCATGATAGAGGCTATCACCGCAAAAGACTTCAACCAGTACCATATTGTCAATGAGATTCTGCCCATAACCTTTGTCAGCGGACCGATTATCGAAGAAATAGGACTGAATAACGAAGTCGGCTATCTGGCTCCGGGGCACAGGGCCAACGCCACCATCGGACGGGCAATGCTTATGTGCATGATCAATATAGGCTGGCGCCGCATGGATGTCTATTCGTCGCCGGGAGGCCTCGGTCAGCCTGCCGCGTATGCAAATTACATAATACCGGAAAATCAGAAAGCCAGCCCATGGGAGCCCTATGGTGTTTCAAACGGGTTCAAGCCCGAAGAAAGCACGGTAACCATATGCGAAGGGATTTTTATTTCACGCGGGCCGTCTGAAACCTTGAGCATGGCCGGTTTTGAGGAGAAACTGGATCAGATGAGAAGTATGTTCTCGCCTTCCGCAGGAGTATTCGGCTTTTTCGGCATGCCGCAGAACGGTAGCGATATTCGGCACATGATTGCGATTCATCCGACATTTGCACGACAGCTTAAAAATGCCGGTTTTACCAGAGAGTCTTTTATCAAGTGGCTGCATGACAAAAACACGATTAACTGGGACAAAATGAGTCAGGATGAGCGCAAAGAATTCAGAGAAATGGCGGCTAAGGGTAAAGTTGTCGGAATAAGGCCCGAAGACTGCAAGCCTGGACTTTACAGGGAGCCTTTTTCCGACCCGAAGGATGTAGCTCTTATTGTAGCCGGAACAGGTGCGGGCGGAGTTATTGTTTTCCAGACTCCCAGCGGTTCAACCGCCAATGTTGAGGATGTTGAAGCAACAAGGCCGTACATGCACAAGGTAATACGCGGAGCTACACTAACTAAATACGGACGATAATGAGACGATGCCATAAAATCACAATAAAAAATTATTCCGTTCTTACATTCTCACACCCTCCACCACTGCTCCACATTGGGAACAGTGGCGCCCTTACATAATGCGTAATCAGTCCCGACAATTCCGGATTTAATTCTCCAACGGTTTCTCCGCACTCTCAATTATTAAGTACTCCTCCGATCCTGTAGCCCCTTCCCGTTTTAGTTCCAGTCCGAGTTGCTCCCGGACGGCTGCGAGAACCGATTGAGTGTTATTGGGATCCCACTTGAGGCTGATGTCAAAGCGCCCGGTGAGGCCTGTTTTGTCNNGCATTCTCCCGGATCGGGTATTTTGTCCTCCGTGCCGGTATAAATAAAATCATTCCGCGGAACGTCAACGATTGGATCGCCATGCTGATCTCTAGCCGTTGGAAGCTTATGTCCGCCCTCAGCTATTACTAGTTCGTATACGGGCACTTCCCGCGTCTCACGGTGCATCTTAAGATGAAATCTTTCCGCCAGCATCGATTCAAGCATCCGCCGGCGCAACCGATGTTGCGGTCCCGGAAAGTCTGCAGCGCTGCTTTTCGCTTCGATATCGAAGCGACTTGTCCGGATCCAGGAGGGACCTCCGAATAATTGGGATGGCTGGATGGCGTAGGCATTCATTATTAAAGACGACAACGGGACACAGGTATGTATATAGCGGCCGGGCTGGACTGAAAAAGTCGGCAGGCTGCAATCCTGCGCCGGCTTGATGGAGACCTCGTCGAACGAAGGCCCGGGGCCGGGCGTCTCATCGGGACTATGCTTAATTTCAGCAGCAGCCGGTCTTTCAAAAAAGGAGCCTTCCAGGTCGGAATTGACGATCCATTCCGTAATCACCATATCGATTGTTTCTTCGTCGTTCATGTTTATTTTGATGACGTAGGGGATTTTAACACCCCCCGTATCCCGGTAATCAGATACGACCATTTCAATCCTGGTGTCGACCTTCGTCATAGTAAATTTATGCTCAAGGTATGTATCGGGATCAATATGGATCAATACGGAATCAAAACCGTACGCGCCGGTATGTTTGATTACCAGGTACTCCCTGCCGTCGATAAACTCGCGCCCTTCAAATCCCGCGGCTAGGTACAGGTTCTGCGGATCGAACAGTAACCCTGTGCCTAACGCCGAATTCTTCAATTGCTCGAGAACAGGATCGGGCATGTCCTGAACGGACCCTGTATTGGGATCGGTCAACCAGCCTGACTTCCCATCGAAAGCCATAGTGATACGAACACTCTGTGCGACATTTATCTCCTGACGCAGTTTGTTGGGGGGCTTCATGTAGGTGACAACATACATATCCACGCCCTGTGACTTTATCTTCAAGGTGGCGCTGAAGGTCACGTCCCTGATTTGTGCGAAACGGGCCCTCCCGCCCCGCGCTTCAAGGGACCGTTCAAAGATCCTTTTGCCTTCCTCCATCTTATTGTCCAGCGCAGCCTGTTCCGTCACCTGTTCGGGCGTAAGAGGAACAGGATTGTCTTTTGCATCGGTCAACAGACCGCACGACAAAACGACCAGCAGTGCCGCCGCGAAGATACTCGCCAAGCGGGTAGGACGTTTGAATTTGGCTATCATGGTTAATCTCCATTTGAGTTGTTCCCTGCTTTCGAAAATTCCCGCTACTGCAGGTAAATGCTGCGATTGGTTGAAACGTTCCAGCAGGTTGATGAGAGCACGGCCGTAACGGTCGCCCTCTTCACCCTGCATGTAAGACAGCACCAGCGCATCGCAGGCCGATTCGCGAGCGGCCCGCATGCGAATAAAGGCCCACCAGACCAGGGGATTGAACCAATGAAGCGATTGCAGCAATGCGACAATCCAGTTGATCCAGATATCGCCGCGTTTCAAATGGGCCAGTTCATGCAGGAAGATGCAGCGCAACTCTTCAGGGTCGACCTGCCCGATAAAATCGGCCGGCAGCAATACCCGCGGCCGGATAAATCCGAATAAAGACGGGCTGTTCACCTTATCCGTCACAAACAGACCGACAGTGGTCCGCAGCCGCAAATGTTGCCGGCAGTCTTCAAACAGCTCCAGCAGCCACTGCTCGGTCACGCTTCGCAGCCTTCGAACCGAAAGCCACAGGCGCAGATTTCTTGCCATAATACAGAGCATCAATATCACTGCTCCGGCCAACCAGACGCCGGATGCCAGCAGCCACCCGCTCTGGGAAACAGCGGCTGTTACCGGATTGCCTTTGCCGATCCTGCCGCCTTCGTTCTCGCCGCCCGTTGGCGTGACCGCATTGTTGTGTGGTGTGGCTAATGGAGCATCGGGTGCGATACCGGTCCAATTGTCATTTCGACCCGTTAATGCCCTGTTTCCGACACTCGCTTCCTGAGTGGATTTATCCGAACTAAATGCACCTGATATCCGCGGCAAAAGATTCCACGCGCTGAAACCGCTCTCGATACTTGCCGGCAGCAGCATGCGAACCAGCAGAACCATCCAAAGTATATAGTTCCAACGCGCCGGCAGGCGGTGCCGCACCAGTCTCTGTACAGCGGCAATAACAACAATGATGACGGCCGCGTATATGGATGTTTGCGCGATCCAGTTAAATATGTCCAAAAGCCCGGCTGATACGCTTTCCATGGCTATTCCCTCCGGGAAATCCCGTTTTATAAGACGAATTATTTATTGTCGGCTTTCTTATCCAGGATCCGGCGCAGATCATCGACTTCCTTGGGAGAGAGCTGTTGATTCTCGATAAATGCCGCCACCATCGCCCCGGCTGCACCGTCGAAAACTCGTTTCACAAAGGACTGGGTTTGAGCCAGCGCACATTCCTTTTCACTCAATCGTGGAAAGTAGTGATATTCCCGACCGTGGTTCTCGTAACCGAGAATGTTTTTCTTGACCAGACGGTTGATGAGAGTTTTCACCGTACGGGGGTTCCAATCGACCTTATCTTCCAGCCTCGCGACAATTTCATTGGCTGTCATTGGCGACTGCAACCACAGCACCCGACAAACACGCCATTCGGCTTCTGATATTTTTGTTGCTTCGCTCATTGTATTTTCCTCATGATTACATTTGTAATAAAAGTATTACATATGTAATATATTGTCAAATAAAAAAATTAAATTTTATGAAATCGAGGAATATCTTAAATCCCCTTCAGGCAAAGCCATTTTTCAAAAAGGCTCATTTAAAACTTACTGCCATTCCATCCCATCAAGTTTCCCGGTTTAAAATGTGTCCCTAACCCGCATTTCTCAAAGGATTCCGGCCCTACGCCGGTTGGTAAGCGGCATTTACGACGGATCCCTGAAACGCTTCGCCACAAAAACTTCTGAAAAATGAGGGCCGGTCAAAAACAGTGCACCAAATTCATCCGCAATTTGTTAATCTTTAATAATTATGGGTATACGAGTGTTATTTTTTGCGTCGCTGGCCGATACGACCGGGATACGCGAAACCAGCGTTAAAGCCTCCGGATTCCCCGATGTTGAATCCATTTTCAACTATTTCGCCAAAGAGCATCCTGTACTGGAAAATTACCGGTCGTCTGCGCTGTTTGCTTTAAATTCCGATTTTACCCGCCCGGACACCCCGGTCCGTGACGGGGACGAGGTCGCATTTTTCCCGCCTGTCAGTGGAGGTTAGAGTGTTTCTTCTTGTACGGGACCCAATCGACATTCAGTCCATTAAGGATAAATTACAGAATCCGGAAGATGGTGCCGTCGTTGTCTTCGAAGGCGTCGTGCGCAATAACGCGAACGACAGGAACGTCCGGCATCTGGAATATGACGCCTATGAATCGATGGCCTTGAAGAAAATAGAGGAAATCGGCCTACAGGCCAAAGAAAAATTCGATATCCGGGACATCGCGATCGTACACCGCCTGGGGCATATGGAAATCGGGGAATGCAGCATTGTTATCGTCGTCGCTTCCGCACATCGCGGCCCCGCGTTCGATGCCTGCAGGTTTACAATCGACACAATCAAACAGATCGTACCGATCTGGAAAAAGGAATTTTATGAAGACGGGGAAGTGTGGATCGAAGGCGCAAAATGAATACCGGTGCACGTGCACCGGTATTTAGATTTCGTGGCGATGCTCGAGAGCCTTGGACATTGTCACCTCATCGGCATACTCAAGGTCGCTTCCGACCGGTATACCCAGGGCTATGCGACTCACCTTAACCCCAATCGGATTCAGAAGCTTGGCGATATACATTGCGGTCGCTTCCCCCTCTACGTTGGGATTTGTTGCCAGGATGACCTCCCGGACATTTCCCTCCCTCAAGCGTTCGAGCAGATTCTTCAATTTCAGATCTTCCGGGCCGATCCCGTTGATCGGAGAAAGAACCCCGTGAAGCACATGATAGCGGCCGTGGTATTCCCGCGTCCGTTCGATGGCAATGATGTCGTAAGGCTCTTCGACGACACAGATTGTATCATTCGATCGACGGGTGTTGCTGCAGTACTCGCATGGATCCCGGTCCGAGTAATTATTGCATTGTGAACAGATACGGACCTGGTCCTTTATGGCCATTATCGCGTTGCTGAGACGCTCTGCGTCCTCCCGGGGACGGCGGAGCAGGCTGTAGGTCAGTCTCTGGGCACTCTTCGATCCGATTCCCGGAAGCTTGCGGAATTCGTCTATCAACCGCTCAATAGGTTCTGCGTAATCGCTCATGAATCAATCTTTTCGGCTTTGACCTGCCCCGGGAATACATCCAGGAAGGATTGAACGACAGGTTCCTTTCTTACCCTATTGAGAATTTCGGTTTCAGCTTGCCCATCAGCAGGCTCCCGGGATCCGGTTTCGTTCTCGGTCTGGATATTTGGCGATTCCTGCAGCGAAACGGAGATCCTCTTCCCCAAAACGTGCGTTGCCGCCTTTGTAATGACGGGAAGGTTTTCCTTGATCTGGTTGCGAATGAAATCGTTGGTTGTCCCCAGTTCCAGTATAACCGTATCTCCATCTAGCCTGGCGCCATTCAAGCGCTGCAGCAGAGATTCCAGGGATTCCCTGCCGACCGCTGCTGAAATTTTCGACAACAATTCCCCAGAGGGCGGGCAGGCTGACGCCGGGGAGGTGGAGTTTTGAGAAAAAGATGGGGTGCCGGAAGCCTCCTCCGAAGGCGCTTCCGTCCTGTTTTTCTCTCTTCGTTCAGGGACCGGTCTTGCCGACTTCCTGACGGAATTCTGAGCTGAAGAGCGGGTTGTCGAGGCAGTGTCCTCCTTCCTCTCGGACCGGACCGTCCCGCCATCCTCAGACAGCGAGGAAAACTCCGAAATCAGGTCCTCCAGAGAACTCAATTTCGCAACATGAGCGAGCTCAATCAGCCCCATTTCCAGCTGGAACCGAGTCTGAATTGCATATTTCATGGAGCTGTCGGTTTTCAGTAGAGTTTCGAACAGCCGAAGCAAATCTTCTTTTGAGAACAGGGATGCCTGTTCCCTGAGATCCGGAAGAAGGGTTTCCGGAATGCCCAGGAGGGCCGTATCCGTGATTCCGGCTTTCAGAACCATGAGGTTCCGGAACTGTCCCAGAAGACGCCGGCAGAAAAGCTGCAGGTCCTGACCGGCTGCGACCAGTGCCTCCACCTGGGCTAATATCGCGGCCACATCGTTGTCGGCAATAGCTTTAACCGTCCCGCTCAATATCCTGGGTTCTATCAGTCCCAGCAACGTCGTCACATCCTCATCCGCTACTTGGTTTCCGCTGAAGGCGATCACCTGATCCAGGGCCGACATGGCGTCCCGCATACTACCGCCGCTGGAAAAAACCACCTGTTCCAGAGCGACCTCGCTAATCTCAATTTTTTCGGACTTTGCTATCTCTCGCAGCCGTTGCAGTATCAGCGGATACGAAATGAGCTTGAAGCTGTACTGCTGGCAACGGGACAGGATCGTCGCCGGAATTTTATGATACTCCGTCGTAGCCATAATGAAAGCCACGTGTGCCGGCGGTTCCTCGAGGGTTTTCAACAGGGCACCGAACGCCGCATTGCTGAGCATGTGGACTTCATCGATGATGAAGATCTTATGTCGGTCGCGGGCCGGCTGGTATCGTGCCTGCTCGATCAACTGGCGTACATTATCGACACCGGTATTGGACGCCGCATCAATTTCCAGTACGTCGATGCAGTTGCCGGCTTTTATTTCCTTACAGGAAGGGCAGCTGCCGCAGGGATCGCCCGGCCGGCCTTCGTGACAATTCAAAGCCTTGGCCAGGATCCTTGCAGTGGAAGTCTTGCCGCTTCCGCGCGGCCCGGAAAACAGAAAAGCATGCGCAATCCGCCCGTTCTCGAGAGCATTAAGCAGGGTACGGGAGACATGTTCCTGCCCGACAATCTCATGGAAGTTTTGCGGGCGCCATTTTCGAGCTAGAACTTGGTATTGCATAGGGAAAAGGGTCGAGCCTCGGGGAGCCCATTGCACATATAATGGACCTCTTAATGCTGCTTCCTTCCGGACCTGACATGGTTCGAGGATTATATTGCACAGGACCCGAGGCCCGTCACGGCCTTGATAATTGAAGATTTCATGTTACGGCATCCAGGCGGTGCATACAAATAAAAAAGCAGAAGTCAGANNAGGGTGAAATTCAGAATTCCGTAAATTCAATTTGAAAATTTTCATATCCGGAATAAAGACTTCAAACGTTGGACTACTTCAGGCTACTGTCTTCTGTTTCCTTGATACTATTTTCATATTTTCTCACCTTCGGAATAAATCAATCCGATACAATAAGAGACCTGCCGGCCCCGCACGCAGGAAATGGAAGGATCCTAGGATAGAATATGCAAGGACACATTCGAAATATCATTCTGATTTTAATAGCTTTAACGGCTCCGGCCATCCAGGTTCACCCTCAGTCAGTTCAATATTACTCGGCTCTGCAGCCACTACCGAAACATGAAACGGCATCCATATTGAACGAAAACACCCTCTTCACAGTATATGGCAGAGCGTTCGGCAAAGCGCCGATTCTGGGACGCCTTGGTCAATATAAGAGCTTCCAAGACATGGAAATAGAGGTGAAGCCCTGGCTTGACGGCATCAGGGAAAGAAACGGCAAGAAGGGGGCGATCGCGGGACTTCATCTGATCTATGCTATGGCCATTCCCTGCGTCCCGGGCGACGACTGTCTCCTTTATCTTGAAGGAACGGAAAAGGATATCGTAGGCCAGTATATTAAACCCGCTGCGGAGCGCGGCTGGATGGTTATACTCGACACCCAGATCGGCAAATCCGATCCCGTTGAACAGGTACAGAGAATCATAGACAAAGGCTACCTGAAATACGAGAATGTCGCCGTCGCCATCGATCCGGAATTCCGTGTCCACCAGGGCAGGACACGGCCCGGAACCCCGATAGGCACGGTACAGGCGTGGCAGATCAATAAGGCCCAACGGCTTCTAAACGACTATGTCCGCGCACACAGCCTGAAGAAGAAAAAGATATTAATTGTCCATCAGTTCGGTGACGCCAACGTAAACGACGGGGTTCCTTACATGATCGAGAACAAAAGGAGCCTGAAAAATTACGAACATGTCGAGCTTGTCATCAATGCGGACGGACTCGGAGAACAGGCGATTAAAGTAGTGAAGTACAACAAGATAACCGATGCGACGGCATACCCCTTTATAAAATACCGCGGGATCAAGGTATTCTTCCCGAATCGATGGGAAAAACACAACCATTTTGATAAACCACCAATGAATCTGGACCAGATTTTCGGCCTCGAACCGGTCATGGGCGGACCCAGAATGCGGAAACAGCCGGATGTTCTCATCATTGCCTGAACCCACACACGGGAAAGCATTCCCCCATTCTGAAAACTCCATTTATCAGGAATTAATGAAAGGGGGGAAGTTGTAAACCCTTTCCAAAAATCTTTAACCTCCAATATGTAATTTTCAATCTATTGTCCCGATGATCCGACAAGGCACAAAAAAGACGGTGGCATGCATTCGATGCACTCACTACCAGGTAACCTGGGACCCTAAACGGCCTTACGGATGCCGGGCGCATAATTTCAAATCGCGCAAGAATCCTGCAGCAGTTGTGTTTGAAAGCTCCGGCATGGAATGCCAGCTTTTCAGAGAAAAGAAGCGATCCTGACGCTTACGCGCTGAAGATCTTTCTACATATAATCTTCTATTTTCATGTTTAACATTCAACCGACTGCCTGGGATGAGTGAAGTCGCACCCCCGACGGCGGGCTGCCGATTGTTTTTTATTCATTTTCACTTTACGGGTCGTAAATCATATACAACTGACAGGGGTCCACAAGCCTCGAAATATATACTGNNAAAATTGCATCCTCAGCAAAATCTGTGGGCATAACTCGGCTCAGGTAAATCTCCAAGCGTATGATAGAGCATAACTTCCGCAGCTCTGAACGTTCGAAATCCATAAGAATTTCTGGCAGTCAGTTTGAGTTTATTTTTGAGGCCCTCTATGACACCGCTGGGAATGGTCTTTTTGGCACGAAACCAGTTGAGCGAGAGCTCCAGATTAGATCGAAGCGGAGGAAGAATAAGCCCACGTTTTTGGAAATCTCCCCCCTATCCAGATCCATTCCTGATTCTGA
>DKBB01000134.1 GCA_002451015.1 Acidobacteria bacterium UBA6911 | reverse complement strand
TCGACCCCCTCCTTCGGCACCAATTTCGGTGACAGTCATCAAAGCCTATTTTTGCCAGCATGATATTACAATTAGAGTACAACATGCCACGGGCTGCTAGGGTGTCAGAATATGATAGGAAACTACTTTCCATTCGCCCTTTTCTTTGTGCCAGACAGTCCAGAGCACACCAGCATCCTCTACTGTAGCCTCCATCTGGAAGCCAATGGCGTAATAATCTCCATAAACCTTTTCCTGATCTTCATCGAAAGACAGGTCTTCGCCTCGTTCCATCCTACTGCAGTCTGCTGCCTCAGCCATCGAATTTGGAATGGAAGCGATGACAAACTCCTTGGAACGGGAATGTTTCACAATTCGTATGTCTTGATTGCTGGGCTGCGGGGCTGAGATTACGTCTTTCAGTTTTTTAGTGTCCCCCAAAATCACAGCCATTCTATCCATGCCTTGTCGGATCAAACGTGCGGCTTCTTCCGAAGTCCCGGGGGCCGGCGTGTCTTCATCGCGATAGAGATTCACACAGGAGTAGCATTGAGGCGAAAGATAGGAAAACGCCTGGTCCGGTTGTCCCTTCACAAACCATTTCTCCAGAAAGTCTCTGCCTGCCTGGATCAATTTCTTATCTCCCTCAACGGTAACCAGCTTGGGAACCTCGGGTTTCGCAGCCAGATCCGGAACCCTGTACTCCTCAATACTGGGCGCTACGTCGTAGGATACAAGTTTCCAGTAGCCTCCCTGTTTTGTCCAAACCGTAACAATATTTTCACCCGTCTCCTCGCCGGTCTTAAGGCGGAAGAAGGCAGCGAAATATTTTCCAAAATCTTTGGAACGCGCCGCTTTGGCAGATGCCGATCCCGGGTCCAGTTTGGCAGTGCAATCGAACTGTGTCGCGAGGTCTTCACGAATGTTATAGAGCACAAATTGCGCATGATAGGGTTGCTGAATCACCTTCCCTCTGGACCCGCCCCCATAACGCACACCCCGCACCGCTTCTGAAAGATCGGATATCGTACCGATTTGCTTGTTGATATCCTGGAATCCAGTCAGCATCATATATTTAGCCATCCCTCGATCAATCTTATGGCCGCGTTCCACTTCTATGCAGGCATACGCCTGCTCAGCAAAATAGGCTATCGATTGATTCGGATTCTGCTCTACCAGCCAGCTGTTCAGAAAGTCATACACAGCCTCTTCCGGTTTGGCTTTCGCTTTTACTGCCGGGTTACGTGGGATTACCATACCCTCATCGTCGCTGTCGACATTCCCAACGTCTTCGATATACGGCAAACCAAGGAGATTCTGCCACCAGTTCCGCAAGCCAGACCACTGACTATTGTGCCGGACGTCGTTATCTCCCGCCTCCACATCTGAATTCGACGAACTCAAGTGGCCATTGATCAGAAACACGGGGAACTTGCTGGAACGATAATCGACATCGATATCCGCTCGGCTCCCGTCGCGTGTCATAGAAACTTGTATCGATGGCGTCCCCCCTGTGCTCCTGTAGCAGACGGGGTAGCCCTTATGGTAGATGGTATTGTCAGCCCTACGCTTGAACTCTTGGCTCTTGTCAAGTAGCTTGAGCATTCCGGGCTTGAGTTGAATATAAATTCTGAACTGCTCATCTCCTCCCGCTCCGGGTATCTTGCCTGCAACGCTGTCGATCTTGTCGATAATTGTGATTGCCGATTCACCAAGCGACGCGCCCGATGCATCCGTCATGGGCGTACGCAACAGAGCATGAGTAACGGCATTAAATGTAGTCTTCACCGAAAGGGGCAGGTTGTTGTACCCTTCCTCGGCATCCACATGCTTTTCGATCGTCTCACTGAAACGCCGGAACCAGTCATCCACCAAACGTTTCTGCTGATCCATAAGCTCATTGTATTGGCCTGTAAAAACCTGTGTATCCGTCTGCTGCTGGGAAACAGCTATTGATGCGCAACATACCAATAGCAGCATTGCAGCCAAAGCAAGCCATCCTTTATGCGCCATCGCAGATTCTCCTTGTACGTATTATGATATTGCTAGAAAGGCTTGGGAATAAGCCCGGTTTCGGGGAATCATTACTCCATCAGATCCATTGCTGTTTCTGATAATCCTGTCATACGTAAACTGATCTTGCATTTCTGGACGGAATTTTAACACAGTTGAAACAGGTTTAGATGGAAATCAGGGAATCCACGCACAGATCCAATTATCAGCGGACAGCCGGTCTAGATAAATAAAGGCTTCCATCTGTTACGAATTTCCAGCCCAACCCGGTTACATCGAAGTGTAGACCCGTTCCATCAAACGGAACTGATTCATTGCACAACCAAACACAACTACGCCGTAGTTCCATTTGTAACTTCCTCGCGGCGCCAACCATGGAAAATTCGAACGCGCGGTTCCGGGCTGTTCACCGCCATGAAGAGCTGTACTCGGACCAACTTGATACTGAGATCCCATTTGACGCTGCGGAATATCATGTTCAACATCCTCTTGATATTTAAGTTGTGACATTAATCTTTCTATCGGCATTGGACCCGGGAGAAAAGAAAATTCTGTCCAATGGCTCAAGCAAATGGCTAATGGAAGTATAGGCACTTACTCTTAAGCAGGCATCCTGAGGAAAAGGTACCGGTTGACTTTGCCTACGGCCACCCTAACACACCCAATTCCATCGCTGTAATTCAGGATTTGGAGATCTCTTCTAACTAAAATACCGGGTTGGCGGCAATAGGATTCTTATCATTATGCAAATCCACCGCCTGGCAAAAAATAGCCTGTCTGTTAATCGATAGAAATACTCCTGCCGGTGCCCTTATCCAAGCTTACCTTTGTTCTGCAGCGTATCCGCAACCTTCCTCAATCCCATGCTTTCAAGGGTACTTCTTTTAGGCCAACCACTTGCGCCGTTCCAGCCCTCGAACTCATAAAACTTGGTTTTCCATTCCTCAAATTTTGTCCTGTCCAAGACTCTGCCCAGGCAAGGGCTATAACTCCAAGTGCCATTCTCGTACACTGGAAGGTAATAGGATTCTTTTGTGGGAACCGTATAGACGTAACCACTCAAGATTTCCATGTCGCGATGGCGTCCCTGAAGCACCCAGATTGACCGATCCAGGTTCCATATCTTGCGTCCAATTTCAACGCCGTCGGTAAAACTAAGGTTCCTGCCAGTAACAGCGTTAAAAAACCGGGGTTCTCCTTCCGGAGTCGGTCCGGATTTATCAGCACTGTTAGGAGTGAAAAAACGCGGCCACACCCAGTCGCAAAAAAGTGCGGATTGTATCCAGAACCTTGTGTAATGTCGATGCCATGCAATGGTTTTTACCCTATGGTCCGAATAGATGCCCGTCGGCCCTTCACTGTAATCGAACATAAACGGATCCCCTTCGTAAGGAGCCACTTTGGCGGAGATTGTCTCCACGGCTTTTTCAGCAGGCAGTACCGCATCCATGCCCGCGACCTTGGTCCATTGCGGCATGTGGTGGAGGGGCATATTAAAGGAATGTTCGTTGATGTCTCTTTCTCCTAGGATAGAGCCGTAACTCCAATCCACCTCAAGTCTGGGATCGTAATGCTGATAGTATCCCCAGTTGGGCAAAGTCAGGAGCCCGCTGTCATTGTCCTCTTTGTGCCGGCCCCATGCTTCCGCCGCTTTCGCGACACCGCCGCTGAGGACATCCCCGATGCCCTCCCGGTGAGCAATTTTTTTCACCAGAGCCATGACGAATTCCACGCGGCCAAAAAGCTCCATAGGGAGGTCGCAATCGATCTTTTTCCCCGGGCCCAGAATTCCCATTTCATGGAGCGCTTTAAGATAAGCCAGCATCGGACGCATTTGAAAAGCATTGATTCCGTAAGACTGCACCAGATCACACGCAATTTCCTTATCCTTGCGACTTCCCTGAATATCCATTGTCCAGATAGTATCTTCGCAACTTGATTCGTTGCTGATTCCGCCGGCCAATCGCATACGGCAGGCTTTGGCGCATCCCGTACACGCCTGTGGGCGTGCGGGTTCAAACGGATACTCCTTGTTGCAGAAGTTGTCATCGGCAGGATTGTCGACGACGGGCGAGAAGGCAAATGCAGTCCAAGATTTCTCCATCCTGGGATTTTCCACATCATACTGAAATTGTCTGTACCATAGGCGGGCATCCATTAACTCTTTAGGATTGGCTACTGCAACGCTGCCCGTACCGATGACGCTGATGGCTTTAAGTCTTTTCGATCCAAATACTGCGCCAAATCCACCCTGTCCCGCGCCGTTGCCGGCATCGTGAACCAGACAGGCAATCCCGGCCATGTTCTCACCTGCCGGGCCGATGCACAGAACCGCAGGCTTTTGTGTTGTATAGCGGTCTCCCATTTCGAGCCACTCGCCGAAATTTGAACCGGGCATTACCCGTCTCCAGATCTCCGCCTGGGATTCCATGATATCCAGGCCCCACAGCGACCGGGCGCTTTCTATCGTTACCTTATCGTTGACAATACTGATCCAGACGGGTTCATCGGAAGCCCCTTCTATGACGATACCGTCCCAGCCGGCATATTTGAGTTGTGTCGAGAAGCGGCCTCCGAAATTGCTGCGTGTAAACCATTCGACAGGATATCCTTGTGGTCCAAGACCCTGTACTTCGCAGCGTCCAGCTGCTGAGGGGACCAAGATTCCCGAAAATGGCCCCGCCATTATCGTCACCACGTTCCTGGCATCGAGGGCACCAAAGGGCAGCTGATCGGCAACCAGATCCCAGAAAATGGCTGAGCCTATTCCATGCCCACCTCCGTATTCGATGTATCGTTCGGTATCCAGGGTGCCAATGGATTTTTTCGATAAATTTACTCTTAATATTTTCCCCGTATATCCACCTGTCATTTATATTCCTCTTAATACAGTTATAGCTCCTGAATCTGAATAGGAGCGCATATCACGTTGAAAATGCTCACTACAATCCCTAGGGCTTGTGCCCATGTGGGTTGCTGAAGATTCGGCATCACCCCGGGATTCCCAAACAAGCCCATTAATACTCCAGCTGAATTCGCTATAATAATCAATATAAACCACTTTGTAAGCTAAGGATGGCACTGATGATTCTTCGATCTCTGCCACCGGCTACGGACAGGGGATCACGCCAGACGAGTCTGTACATTCTGGTTTCCGAGCATCGTCGATAATCAGCAGCTCCAGCGGAACCTTAGCAAGCTTCAATTCCAAACCCAACTCTTTCAGAGCACTAAAGATGGAAGGACTAGAGGGCTTTGTCGAAGGAAGATCTTGAGATGGAGGGCAGGAAATGCTGGAAGGAAGATAGCCTCGGTAGGGGCCGTATCGCAGCTTGATATCAAACAGTCCTTCTATCTCGGTTCTATCAACCACGGTGCATCCCGTCGCATTTACCATAAAACCTGCGAATTTGTTCAGATCAACGGCTTTGGCTCCCAGAACACTGAGGCCACTACTATCATTGCTTATTGATTGCATTGCCCCCGCTCTAAGGTTATCACTGCATGGCTCTACTGATATTATTGGGAGTTCGTTCAAAGGTGCCCCGCTATCGTCCATTGCCGGCTGGAGTTTATGACCGCCCTCTGCGACCAGGAGCGTATACACGTCGATCATCCGAGTTTCATAGTGAAACTTCAGTCTAAACCTCTTTTCCAGTAAGTCTCTCAACATCAAACGTATTTGCTCAACACCAATATCATCATCCCCTTTTGCATCGATCTCATATAAATCTCTGCTACCCCATTCTGGCAAGCCGAAAACCTTTAATCTGTTCCCAGTGTTAAATGCGTCTCGTACGAAGTTTTCCAAGTTACCGCAAGTTTGGTACCGCCCACCCGGTTGAAACGGGCTGGGTACAGTCACGTGAGTAGTCCCATCAGGGCAAGGTTGGGAAATCCGGTTTCTGCATCCGCCATTTTCGGGAATAACAGATGCGGTATTGAATGATGGTTCGGATTCACTTTGTGCTTGGGCTCTGAGTGACGAAAGATGGAATAAAATGGCAAGCATTGCGCTGAGCGTCGCTAGACTGCATTTAGATTTTTTTGCTCGCATTGGTGTACGTCCCATTTTGCCTATAATACTCTGAAGCTCCTTTCCCGGAGTAGTATGTTTATCCGGATCAGCATAATTCACGCGAATTTCCGTTCTGGGAAGTTGCACATATTCTATTCACAGCCACTTGGGCGGAAAGTCGGATTATCGTAAATGTAATTTCAAAATAAATTTATTGACACCTACCTCTGATCAAATGGAAAGGTACGGTGTGATTCGTCCAAGTG
>DKBB01000321.1 GCA_002451015.1 Acidobacteria bacterium UBA6911 | reverse complement strand
CAGTTGCTCTGCCAATTGAGCTAACGGCCCACTCTTTTAATGCGGTATGCTGTCCTGTCCCGAAACATGCCGGTATTTGGGCAACGCCCATGAGGGTAACATGCCCGAACGCCATTGTGAAGGCAGATTTTTCCTCTCCGAGAAGCACTCCGGATCCACAACGGTTACTTCACCGGGAAGGGGGGTGGCGGCGGTATTTTCACCGGGGATTCCTTCAATTCCTCCAGGATTACCTCTATGGCCTTGTTCAGCTGCTGGTCCACTCCTTCGAACTCTTTGGCGGGATCGTTGTCGACGACTATGTCAGGATCCACACCGTACCCCTCCATGATCCATTCCATTCCGGACAGGTCGTAACGGGAGAATTCCGGCCGCTGCAGATATCCACCGTCCACAATCGGCAGAGTCCCTCGAATCCCGACAACGCCGCCCCAGGACCGCTTCCCGATCAGTTTGCCCATATTGTAGTGCCGGAAGCGGTAGGCGAAAATGTCTCCGTCCGAAGCCGAAAACTCGTCGATCAGGCAGACTTTCGGTCCTTCCTGCAGCCCGCCGGGATTAAATTCCGGAACGACATTCCTCGCAATGCCGATCATGGCCGCCTCGCGGCGCAGGCGCTCGATTATAATCGGCGATACGTTTCCTCCCCCGTTGCTGCGTACGTCGACAATCAAGGCTTCTTTTCGCAACTGGGGATAGAAATAGCGGACAAACTCGTTCATCCCCCGGGTCTGCATGTCGGGAATATGGATGTATCCCACCCGTTCCTGGGTCGCTTGATTGACCTTATCGATGTTTCCCTGTACCCAATCGTAATAGTAAAGCGGGGTCTCGTCGCCGATCGGGACCACAACCGTTTCACGGCTCCCCTCCTCCGCCGGGGTGGAATTCAACTTGAGGCGGACCTGTTTGCCGACCGTACCGACCAGGGATTCATAGATATCCTGCATCCGGTCGGTCGGCTCGCCATTGACGGCAATAATGAAATTGCCCTCGCTCGCATCCACGCCGATTTCGGTCAGCGGGGACCGGACATCTTTGTCCCAGTTGCGGCCTTTAAGAATACGCACAATACGGAAGTATCCCGTAGCAGTATCCTTTTCTAGCACTGCTCCCAGCAGACCGGTTTTGATCCGCTGCTTCTCGGGCACATCCCCGCCTCCTACATAAGTATGCCCGACATTCAGTTCGCCGATCATTTCTCCGATCATATAGGTGAGATCCTTCCGATGTCGGACAAACGGAAGAAGCGGCTCGTAATTCCGACGGACCTGGACCCAGTCGACACCGTGCAGGTTGGGATCGTAAAGGAAATCGCGCATCTGCCGCCAGGATTCGTGGAATATCTGCCTCCATTCGGCGGTCCTGTCGAGCTTCATGGTCATATCCGTGAGTTTCAGCTGCCCGCTGATCGGCACCTGTGCGGCCGGCAGGTCCATAATCGCGTAAGACTTGTTATATCCGACCAGTATCTTTTTGGTATCCGCCGATATTTCAAAGCCGTTGATGTCCATCAGCTCGGTTTCCTTCTGCTTATCGAAATCGAACATCATCAGCTTCGAGGGTTCGTCTCCTTTTTGTCTCATGTAGTAGAGCGTATTCCTGACTGAAACCAGCTGCCGATAGGACGCTCCGGGCACAGGCAATTCAGCGATGCGGTCATTCAAGCCTTCCGTGTCCACGGAAACAGTAACGGTTTCGGACGATTCAGCCGGCTTCTCCTCCTCAGCTTCGACTTTATCCCCTCTTTCGGCCGGTTTTCCCTCCTCGACTTTGACCTCGTCGCTCCTGGGCTCGAAAGGAGATTTCGTTTTCCTCGCCAGCGCTACAAGGTAGATCTTCGACATGTCCCTGTAGCTGTAGTTGAACTCCGCCTCGTCCATGGAAGGATTGAAGGTTCGGTTGGAAACGAAAAACAGGTACTTACCATCCGCACTGAAAGCAGGAGAGCCCGAGGTGTACCAGCCGTCGGTAACGGCGAAGGTTTTATTATCTTTGACGGAATGCATGTAGACCGTCTTCATTTGTTCCGCTTCTTCCTGTGTGAAGGTGATCCAACGGCTGTCCGGAGACCAGCTGAACTCAGTGATCTCCCAGGCTTCCGCTCTTGCAACCGTGGTGACTTCGCCTGTTGTGATATCGACATACTGCAACCGCAGTTTTTTATCCGACCAGAGTAATTTGCTACTGTCGGGAGACCAGAATAGAAAGAATTTGTAGGTGTCGCCGCCCCGGGTCAATTGCTTTGCCGGTCCCGAAGCGTCCTGCGGGATGATGTAAACTTCATCCTCCCCTGAAGCATCGGAAATGTACGCGATCCATTTCCCGTCCGGAGACCATTTGGGTGCCCGCTCGTGAACACCCGACGTATTTGTGAGGTTCCGCGTGGGGCCATGTTCCGCCGGAACCGTAAATATCTCTCCGCGAGCATTAAAAAGAGCCCGGCTGCCGTCCGGAGCGATTTCATAAGCGTAAATCGCCTCATCGACATTGATCCGTCCTCCCCGCCCTGAGACCTGATCGTCGGCAATAAACACGGGCACTTTTTCAGCTTTCCTGCTCTTAAGATCGAAACGGTAAATATAACCACCGTTTTCAAACACGATAGCCCCCTCACCCAGAGAAGGAAATTTGATGTCGAAGTCCTTGAAGTCGGTCAGCCTGCTCGTTCTCTTGGATGAAATTTCGTATACATACAGGTTGAATCGCCCGCTTTTTTCGCGATCCGATATGAAGTAAATTCTGTCGCCTGCCCACATCGGGATTATATCCTGTGCGGGATTGTTCGTTATGTTGACCGTTTCTTTTGTCTCGAAGTCGTAGATCCAGATATCATCCGCCTGCCCGCCCCGGTATCGCTTCCAGGTCCGGAATTCCCGGAAAATGCGATTGTAGGCCATCTTCTTCAGGTCGGGGGAATAGGAGCAGAAGCCGCCGCGCGGCAACGGCAGCGACTCCGACAGGCCGCCCTCGCTTGGGACCAGGAAAAGACCGCCTTTGAAGGAGTTCCACTCATCCTTGCGGGATCTGTATAAAATCCGATCGTTCCCTTTCCACCCCATGACGATATTGTTCGGTCCCATTCGATCGGAAACATCGTCCCGGTCAAGCGTGGCGGTAAGGGTCAGCCGTGTCGGGACTCCCCCCTCCGCCGCCATCAGGTAGACTTCAGTATTACCATCGTACTGCGCGGTAAAGGCAAGGTGTTTCCCGTCCGGGGAAAAGCGGGGGAACATCTCGTAGCCGGCATCACCGGTCAGTTTGCGCGCAATGCCTCCTTCAGCAGGGACCGTGTACAGGTCTCCGGCGTAGCTGAAAGCGATCCGGTCTCCATGGATCGCCGGGAAGCGCAGCAGGCGAGTTTCCTCCAAAGCGAATGTCGTCGGATTTATAGCAGTCAATAAGATAAACAGTATAAGCAACCGTAACTTTTTCATATCTCTGTCTCGCTTCCGATGGATGCCAAAGCAGCATCTGAAGTATTAATTCACTATCTGTAGTTCCCTGCCCACTTCACGAAACCGTTCGACGCCGCAATCCAGATCCTGCTGCGAGTGTGTCGCAGAGATCATCACACGAATACGCGCCTTTCCCATCGGCACAGTCGGAAATCCGATCGCCATGGCAAACACATCCCGCTCGAAAAGACGACGACTGAACTCCTGTGCGGTTCCGGCTTCGCCCAGCAGAACCGGTATTATCGGCGTTTCGCTCTTCCCTGTATCAAAACCCGCATCTTGCATTTTCTTCCTGAAATAACGGGTATTTTCCCATAGTCTGCGAACCGGCTCTTCGGAGGATGCCAAGACATCGACCGCTGCGCTGCAGGCGGCGACATCGGCCGGGGTTGTGGCGCTCGAGAAAAGAAATGGCCTGCCTTTCTGGCGCAGATGTTCGATGATGATCTTTTTACCGGCGACGAATCCGCCGACAACGCCGAAAGCCTTCGACAGCGTTCCCACCTCCACATGGACCCGTCCGTGCAGCTTGAAATGATCGACGACACCGCGCCCTCCCTGCCCCAGGACACCTTCCCCGTGGGCATCATCCACCATCAGGATCGCGTTATGTTTTTGCGCCAGTTCGGCTAGTTGCGGCAGTGGGGCGATGTCCCCATCCATGGAAAACACGCCGTCGGTAATTATCAGCACACGCCCGGTGGAACCGGCTGCATAATATTCCGAAAGTTTTTGCTCCAGGGATTCCGGTTTGCAGTGATCGTAGCGGATAACAGATGCTCCGGAGAGACGGCAGCCGTCAATGATGGAAGCATGGTTCAATTCGTCGGAAAAAATAACGTCCGCCTTTCCAACCAGTGCGGGAATTACGGCGACATTTGAATTAAAGCCAGATTGAAAAGAGAGCACGGCGTCAACCTTCTTGAAACGCGCAAGCTTTTGCTCCAGCTCAGAATGAAGCGACATTGTCCCGGCTATTGTGCGAACGGCCGCCGGTCCAACGCCGAAAGCATCGATGGCCTCATGCGCGGCCTCCTTCAGCCTCGGGTGGTTCGCTAGGCCCAGGTAATTGTTCGAGGCCAGATTCAGAACTTTCCGGCCGTCGACCTTTATCCAGGCTCCCTGCGGAGATTCCAGGGTTCGCGGGTGGACCAGAAGACCTGCCTGCTTCAAGCTGTCCAATTCTTCCAGGATGAACTGAAGGTTGTTGTTGTCAACCGTTCCATCTTCCATCAGGATCCTCCGCTATAAACTATCTTAATTCAGTATTTGTTGTCAGGCTAGAATTTCACTTTTTTTTCGAGCATCGGATCACTCAGAAGAACAGGATAAAGTGAAATTCCGGCATTGAAACCATAAATTTTATGCCCTAAGAAGGGGACGGAGTCTCCGGGTGCCCACCAGGAGCTCCTCACGTTCTTTCGGGCTCAGAGGTGGCAGGTCGCCGGCGAAATCCAGCGCCATGCGGAAAAGCCGTACATCGCCCGGGGGGATCGCGGCGGTAACATCCTCAGACAGTGTGAAGCGGAGGGCCTGCCGGGCGAGTTTCCTGTCCTCGATGGGTCGGTACCAGCAGTTCGGGTATTTTCTTTTTTCGTTCTTTCGCCAGGGGCCGTGCGCCATCGCTTTTATAGCCAGGCGGGCAACGCCCAGTTCCGTAGCCCGTGCAATAACCTGAGGCCCGAAATTCCCGCGGGCGCAACATATGAAGTTCACAGGAAACAGAATGGAATCGAATGGAAACCGGTCCAGCATAGCCAGTGCGGCTTCCACCGTGTGCGCCGAAAATCCTATGTAACGGATCTTTCCCTTCTTCCGGGCCTGCAGAAACGCTTCGCACGCCCCTCCGGGCGCAAAAATTTCCTCAACCTCGTCTCGATCGGTAACGGCGTGAAACTGGTACAGGTCTATAAAGTCCGTGCGCAGGCGGCGCAGGGACTGCTCCAGTTCGGCAATCGCTCCCGACGCGGAACGCTCCAGGGTTTTACAGGCAAGAAACACTCTTTTTCTGAAAGGAGCGAGCGCCCGCCCCATGGATTTCTCAGCTTCGCCGTTTCCATAGAAGGGGGCCACGTCGAAATAGTTGATGCCGGCCTCAAATGACTGGACGACGATTGTATCCACTGCTTCCTGTTCCATGTCTACAAGCGTCATTCCGCCAAGCCCTAAAATCGAAAGTTCCACGTCGTCTCGATATGGCCGCCTTGGAATTTGTGTCTGTTTCATTGCCGTGGATCCTCCATTTTATTGGTACGTCCATACCACCAGCAGCCCGCCTTGTCTGAGCCAGCTCAATCCAATAATACCGGCAAAACTGGATCTCAATAAATACAATTGGTGACAGGCTAGAATTTCACTTTTTTATTGTAGTATCGGTTGAATTCCATATAGCGGAAAAAAGTGAAATTCTAGCCTGTCACCAATATATGATACAAAGAAGAGATGAGACGAACAGCTGCAATCATCCTGTTCCTTTTGCTGCAGGCCGTTTCCGGCCGGGCTGACAGCTATGTGCGCCAGCCCACCGCCGACGTTCTGCATTATGAGATCACGATAGATCTAGATGACAGCTCGAATTTAATCGCCGGCACAACCAGAATAGATGTCGGGATAAGGGGCGAACGAGTTTCCGGAATGTGGTTCGATCTGGCGGATATGACGGTGGATCGTCTGCGCATTGCAGGAAAGGAAATCCCTTTTACCCACCGAGACGGACGATTGTCTTTCCGGTTCGACCGGGTATACCGTAGTGGTGAAACCGTAAAAATTGAAATTCGCTACCACGGCAGACCCGGCGACGCCGGTAACGGCAAAGCCGGAATACGGATTGATAAAAACAGGTACGGACGCAAAGTATTCTTTTCGGATAACTGGCCCGATCTGGCCAGCCACTGGTTTCCCTCAATCGACCATCCTTCCGATAAAGCTACCGTCGATTTCATTATCACCGCGCCCGGCAAAAATAGGATCGTTGCCAACGGGCGCAGGATTCTGACCGAATCCCTGCCGGACAACCGCATCAGAACCCGCTGGTCCGAACATCACGCTATTCCGACCTACAGCATGGCTTTCGGGGTTGCCGAATTTTCGGTGGCGTCCGACAGGAGAGCCCTCGGGATTCCGATTGACTGGTACGTATTCCCCCAGGACATGAATGCTGCGAGACAAAAGTTCCGCCGTACCGCCGAGATCCTTCGTTATTTCAGTGAGAAAATCGGTCCGTACCCTTTTGAAAAACTGTCCCATGTGGAGTCCAACACACGGCTGGCTGCAATGGAAAACGCTAATACTATTTTCTACAGCGAAACGCTTTTTCACCCTTTGCCGGTATCCGAAGATCCCGTGCCGCATGAAATAGCGCATCAATGGTTCGGAAATTCCGTCACTCCGGCCGACTGGGACCACCTGTGGCTCAGTGAGGGCTTCGCAACCTATTTCGACGCACTTTTTTACGCACAGGCGGACGCCGACTCGACTTTAAAGGATGTGATGGCCGGACATGCCGACAGGGTATTCGCCTATCCATCGGCGCGCTCCAGGCCGGTGATCGATCCCGACCTGACGGATTTAATGAAAAAGCTGAATCCGTTGAATTACGAAAAAGGCGCCTGGGTCCTGCACATGTTGCGCAGGCTGCTCGGGGATGAAGTTTTTTTCAAAGGAATCAGAAGCTACTACAGCCGGTACAGAAGCCGGAACGTCTGGACGGATGATTTTCGTAAGGAAATGGAATCGGCAGGGGATATCGACCTGAGCGCTTTTTTCAGGCAATGGCTGTACCGGCCGGGCTGGCCCGAATATCGTCTGGAGTGGGATTGGGATGGAACGGACCGTTCGGTAAAAATCAGGATCCTCCAGACGCAGCATAGCGATCCGTTCGACATGCCCCTGGATATCGTTCTGTCTTCCGAAAACCGGAAGGAAACCCGCCGAGTGCGCATTAAGGACAGGGACAGCAGATTCCGAATACCCCTGCCATGGCCGCCTGCCTCCGTGGAAATCGATCCCGACGGATGGGTGCTGAAGACCGTATCCGTTGCAAATTAATTCTTATTCATGAAAGCGCTGCAGCCCTTCTTGTGAATCGTAGTGTCGGCGCAGACAATCCTTCACAACGGATCCGGTGATTTGGGCAGACCTGTTCCTTCAGCGACACAATAAACTGCGGAATTATTGAGGCGGGAGTCCCGGTGAACACCGGGGCGAAATACTCTTTTAGGATTCGACCTTTACAACTTCCTGGGCCTGATATCCCTTGGGTCCCTGGGTTACGCTGAATTCGACCTGATCCCCTTCATTCAGCGACCTGAAACCGTTAGCCTGAATTGCGGAATGGTGCACAAAGACATCATCCCCGGAATCGCGCCGGATGAATCCGAAGCCTTTTTCGTTATTAAACCACTTTACTACGCCTTGTTCTTTCATTTTTCTTTCCTTGCTTCAATACTTTTGCTTCAATCCTGCGCAACGCGCAGGGACTTCATACTCTTCGTCTGTTTTCGTTCCATTCGAAACGATAGGATATGGCGACCATTCCCCAGACAATTAGGCCTTTCCATATTTCCGTAGGAAAAGTAATCCGGGCCGCCCTCGAATATACATGCAAGTCCTGGAAAAAGCAACTTCAACACATAGGGTAAAACGATTTTATCTCTACAGTTTGAGAGCATTGGTACCCGTCGGTTCCGTTGTTGCAGACAGCCGTCCCGACGCCCAAGCAATCGCCATGGATCCAAAGAAAGGAGAGGGATGGGTGCGTGCCCCGATGCCTCGAATTATGACCGTGGAAAATTTATCAGACTTCGAAAGAACCTGGTTTCCCGAATTTGGCTGACGGTTCCTTCAAACCTTCGGGAAGGCATTGGGAACAAGGACAGAGAGAACGCAGAAAATCGAACGTATACAGGCCCGTACCANNCCGTGTTTGTCGCTCCAGGTGAAATGCAGCGCATAATTACCGACAAGCGCAACATCCACGCGTTCCGTGGAAGCAGGAATGCTGCCGGGCGCCAATTTCCGTTCCCCGGTGAATTCGTCGACACATTCCGCGCACGGGCACATCTCCCTCAAGTACCACGAAGGATAGGAGCTGAAATGCCCGTCACTCCAGTAAATATCCGTCTGAACCGGGGAGACGCGCTTTATTCGCTTCGGCATAAATTGGGTCAAAGGCATCACCTCACTTTTAAATAATCCACCCGAGACTTTAGAACAGGATTGGCGGGAAAGCGCAAGCCTGTAATTCCATCTGCAGGGGCGAATCTTGAGTTCGCCCGGTTACCCTGATTGGGTGTTATTCAGTATCCTGCACCGCGCTTATGCTGTAGGCCTGTTTCATTCTGGGGAGGAAATCATCCGCCGGTTCGAATCCGACTACACGGAGACTCTCCATTTCGCTTTGGTCCGGACGCAAAAACACGAGGGTCGGCACACCCGGAACCTGATACCTTCTCCGCAGAGCTTCCGCGCCGGGGTCATCGGCTGAGGTAAGATCGACCTTGAGCATTAGGAACTTTCTGGACAGTTCAATGACCGC
>DKBB01000119.1 GCA_002451015.1 Acidobacteria bacterium UBA6911 | reverse complement strand
CGATGCTTTCATGTCGGACGCTCCATATATGAATTGACGTTGACGCACTCCCTGAACGCTCTCCGGCTACGATTCCATAATCGGATCATGTTCGCAAGCAAATTGCATCCGATCCGTCTTGACGACAAACTTCATGAATAATCCGGTTTAAACAGGTGGGTATCTGTACTTGTTTATAAGGTCTACTGAGGCCCGCCCTCCCGAGCATGCCGAACCAGGGAGCTATGTAATTGCTCTCGTAAGCAGGTATTAAAATGTTAAACTTTCTCCATAAGCAACGATATACAATATTTCTTATCTGGAGCCCTGATGTTTCGCTTCGATTGAAAAATTGATTAGGGACGGTTTTTAGAAGGGCCTCTCTCCGGCTCTTGTCGACGCCTGTCGGCAAGAGGACAGTGCAGTCAAGACGAGTATCATCCTGCAAATGGAGAAAATCATGTCTTCCAAAAACTTCTATTTCACCAACAGCGACGGGGATAAGCTGTCCGCCCGTATCGACTTCCCGGTTGACGGTAATGCGCTGGCTTACGCCATTTTCGCCCATTGCTTCACCTGCTCGAAGAACTTCAAAGTGGCCGGACATATCAGCAAGGCTCTGACTCATGAGGGCATCGCCGTGCTGCGTTTCGACTTCACCGGTCTCGGCGAGAGCGAGGGTGATTTCTCGGAAACCAATTTTTCCTCCAACATCTCGGATCTCGTTGCGGCTGCGAAGTACCTCGAGGTAAACTACGCGCCTCCATACCTCTTGATCGGGCATTCCCTGGGCGGCACGGCGGTTCTCCACGCCGCCGGTAGGATTCCGTCCGCCAGGGCCGTCATTACGATCGCTTCACCTTACGATCCCGGGCACGTCAGAAAACTGCTTGCCGGCCGTGGCGGGGAGCTTTCAGCCCAAGGCGAGGTGGAGGTCGGTCTGGCTGGGCGGCGGTTCAGGATCAAACAGCAGTTCATCGACGATATAGAAAAAACGGACACTGAAGAAACCATCCGCGAGCTGAAAAAGGCGCTGTTAGTCCTGCACTCCCCTGTCGACAACATCGTGGGTATCGACAACGCTGCCATGATTTTCAAGGCGGCCAGACACCCCAAGAGTTTCATCTCGCTGGATAAAGCAGACCACCTGCTTTCCGATCCTGTCGAATCGCAGTACGCCGGGACCGTCATCGGCGTCTGGGCGAAAAAATACATTGATTATCCAGAGGAGCAGTTATAGCCGCGGCGTTGATGCAAGAATCGCTCCATTGATATAATACAGATATGGTTATTGTAGACGGGAACAACGTTATGGGGCAACGTGTCGGCTGGCACCGCGATAAATCCGCCGCACAGCAACGATTGATAGAAGAGGTCGAACGACTGGCCCGGTATCGGGACAAAGCACATGTCCTCGTCTTTGATGCAAGACCGAAAACCCTGACTCCCCGCAAATCCAACGAACCGCTTTCAACCGTTCGATACGCACAAAGCGGCGGGAGCGCGGATGAACTCATTCTGGAACTGGTCTACCGCCACAATTTCGATACCGACGTAACGGTAGTAACGTCGGACCGGGCCCTGACCCGTCAAATCCGCATACTGGGAGCAAAGGTAATGCGCTCAGGTGTTTTCAGGCGAATGCTGGATGCGCAATCCTGAAGGTTCCACCCTGATAATCTCCGGGAAACCGGCACTAAATGAGTACTGCACCCCAATCGTCAGATACGGTATACTTATATGACGTTAATTTTATAGGAGTCGCCAATGTCAGATCCGAAAGATAAACCCAAGGCGGTGTTCTGCACCAATACTCAACTGCCTCCCGGCGTCCACGATTTCGAAACCGAGGATGAGGAGCCCAAGACCACAGATGCACCCGATCCCATCAACAGAGTCATCTACATGGACGATCGCGTTGTCCCGGGATCCTTTTATGTCGAAGCCGTGTGGGTAACGGGATCGGTACCGAAGGTCCACCCCGTGCACCGGCACGATCATGATGAAGTCCTCGGCTTTGTAGGAAGCAACATGGACGATCTGAACGATCTGGGAGCGGAAATTGATATCATCATTGACGGCAAAAAGACGACGATTACGAAAACATGCTTTATCCATGTGCCTGCCGGAGTGGAGCATGGCGGGCTTTGTTTCAGAAAAATCGACCGGCCGGTATTCCAGATCGCCATGCTGAGGCAGGACAAATTCGAAAGTGATCCCCCCACATAGAAATCAATTCGTCGCCCCGAAAGTAGAGTTATGACAAGTGCCGGTAAAACAGCACTCCAGCAAAGCGCGGTCATTACCAACATCCAGGGTTTTTCAATCCATGACGGGCCGGGAATCCGAACGGTCGTCTTTTTCAAAGGGTGCCCGCTGGTCTGCGGATGGTGCGCAAACCCGGAATGCCTGACCGCGGAGCCGCAGATCGGTTTTATCGAAACCCTCTGCACAAACTGCGGCCAGTGCGCCGACAGTTGCGCCGTCGGAGCCATCCGCAATGGAGAAGGCGTTCACCGCGTGGACCATTCCCTTTGCACAGCCTGCGGGGATTGCCTGGATCATTGCCCTAATGACGCGCTTGTCCGTTACGGCGAATTAAGAACGGTCGCTGAAGTCTGGGACGCCGTCCGACGCGACAAGATGTTCTATGACAGTTCCGGCGGGGGGGTCACGGCTTCGGGAGGAGAACCGCTGCTCCGGGCGGGATTCATCCGGGAACTGTTCGAGCTTTGCAGGCGGGAGGGGATCGACACGTGCATCGAAACGTGCGGATTGGTCGGCCGAAAAGCATTTCTCGACGTCGTCCCGGTCACGGACCACTTTCTTTTCGACCTGAAGCACATGGATCCGGAGATCCATAAAAAGCATACCGGGCAGCCCAACGGCCAAATTATCGAAAATGCCCGACTGCTCGTGGAAAAGGGTGTCGACATTGTGTTCCGTCAGCCATTGGTTCCGGGGATTAACGACACGCCCGAGAATATAGAAGCAACTGCCGATTTCCTGTCCGGTCTCTGTAAAACCGCTGCAAGGCTGGAATTAATGCCCTACCATCGAATGGGACAAGGCAAATACAGGGCGCTCAATATGAAATACCCAATGGACGGAATAGAAACGGCGGGAGAGGAAATGGTAGAATCAGTGAGAAGAGAGTACCTGGACCGCGGCATACGCTGTACAATTTCAAGGTAGGATGAATATCGGAGTCTATGATGATTGAAGTCAATACGCAACTGCTTGATCGAATCGACAATCTCGAACTCGGCGAACGCATTCTGAAATGGAAAGACGCCATAAATACAGCCGGGTGGAAACTGTTTGCCGAAAGGGAAAAGTTTACCGTCGAATCCTGGAGGGAAACGGAAGGGGAGGATATTCAGCTGCGACGAGCCCTCCTTTTCAAGAAGGTTGTCGAAAATATCGAAATATGCATTCATGACTTCGACATGCTTGCGGGTCGGCTGACACCAGCCGTTATCGGATGCATGACATCCATCGACGTCTGCGGCGACTACATCCCGGGCATCTGGAAAGACTCCAGTGAGCTGAAAATCACGATGGATGCGAATGTCGGCATGGATCCCGAAAGCATTGAAATTCTTCGCACCAGCGCCCGGGAATTCCGGGGTAAAACAGCGCCCGACAGGACCTACAAGGCCTGGGAAGCGGCCGACGGAACCTGGATAAGGGATCTCGAAGCAGCAAAGCTGAAGGACCCGACCCTGGATACCGCAATATACGGACAGGTCACCTCCGTTCTGATGTGGGAGAAGATCATCGGCAAGGGTCTGGGAAGCTTCATTCAGGAAGCCCGGGAACATATCGAGGCGTTTATTGAAAACCGGGAAAGTGATATCAACAGGCTTTACTTCTGGAAATCCGTCGTCATTGTCTGCGAAGCAGCCATCAACCATGCTCGCAGATACGCCGCTCTTGCCAGAAAAACGGCGGAAACGGAGACGCGTCCGGATCGCAAAGCCGGGCTGCTTCAGATCGCGGATGCCTGCGAACATGTCCCGGAATATCCGGCCAGGACTTTTCATGAGGCCCTTCAGTCGATGGCCATCGTCGGCGTGTGCAAGAACTACGAACACCCGATGCACAACAATCCACAGTGGGGGCGCGGGGACCAGTATCTGTATCCCTACTTTATCCGGGACATCAACAACGGCGCAATCACGCTGGAAAAAGCTTCGGACCTGCTTGCGGAACTCATAGGCCGATGGGGCACTCAGACCTTCGTTTCTTCCGAAAGTTCCATGGAATCGCATCAGATCAATTTCGGCATCAATAACGCCATGATCGGCGGAGTGGACTGCTCGGGGGCCGACACTTCGAACGAATTGAGCTACCTTTTCCTGCACGTTGTCGGGCTCCTTCAGCTGTCGTCTCCGACCCTTGGACTGCGATGGAACAAAAACACCCCTCCATGGATGATGAATAAAGCCATCCGCACGAACATGGCCACAAAAGGCGGCATTCCTCTGTTCGAAAATGATGAAGTCGTCATATCCCATTTCATAGACGACGGGATTCCCATGGAAGAAGCCGTAGAGTGGTGCGGTCTGGGTTGCGTGTATCCATGCCTCCCTTCGAGAGCGGAGCATTACGGCGCTGAAGGCATCGCCGCGTGCAATATAGCCGCAATGCTTCATCTGGTTCTGCATAACGGCCTGGATATAAACGGCAAACGCACGGGACTGGAAACCGGCGATCCGAGAGACTTTAAAAGCTTTGAAGACCTGTATGAAGCCCTGCTGCAGCAGCACAAATTCATCACGCACCGCATTTTCTGGCTGGCATCAATCGCCCGGGAGGAGCAGTCCAAACACATGAGGCTCCCATTCCTGTCGGCCGTAGGCATTCAAAGTTGTATGGACCTGGGGCAGGATCTTCTGATTCCGGATCCCGACACGAGCATGTTCGGAATTTCCGACAGGGCCATCATCGATGTCGCCGATTCCCTTATAGCTGTTAAGAAACTGGTATTCGATGACAGGAAGCTGACAATGGATGCACTTCTGGAGGCGCTTGACAGCAACTTTGAAGGCAAACAGCACGAGGCAGTCCAACGCCTGTGTATGTTACAACCCAAATTCGGCAATGACATCGATGAGGTGGATCTGCTGGCCAAAAAAATCAGCGAAGACTCCCGAACCATTATCCGCAGCTACGACAACTCGCCTTTTCGCAACTACATGATCGCGAGAGAAGGGCTTGCCTGGCACTATTTCGGCGGGCTCGGCGTAGGCGCTTTGCCCAACGGCAGAAAAGCGTTAGAACCGCTGAATGACGGCTCCATATCTCCGATGAGAGGCGCCGATAAATCCGGGCCGACCGCGGTGCTTCGTTCGGCACTCAAAGCGGGATTCAAGGAATCCCACGCCTCGGTGCTGAACCAGAAATTTTCCGCTTCCATGCTGGGAAGCAATGAGAGCATCGACAAACTTGGCGCCTATACCAATGCCTTCATGGCAAACGGCGGCTCTCACATTCAATACAACATGGTGGACACGAACGAATTGCGGGATGCGAAAATGCATCCGGAAAACCATCGCGATCTGATCGTTCGCATCGGAGGATTCAGCGCTTATTTTACGCAGCTCTCCCCGGACATTCAGGATGACGTCATCAACAGGAGTGAACACAACCTGTAACTATGGCTGGACCAAAGTTGTGGAGAACCATTCCCAAATGTTAACCTTATTGAAGCAATCATGAGAGACTAAAATGCCTGGTGCAGAACAGATAACGCAACAGTACCGCACCCTGAGCGCTATTGTCGGCAATGCCGAGCGGCTGGAAGCGGTATATAAAAGTGATCTGGAAGTTGGAGACCGGCTCGTGGTGACCACCAGGAATTCGACTTACTTCATCCACGTTTTTCAGGAAGGTCTCTATACCGTCTCGGGAGGCTGGTTCGACCGCAAAAATTTGTCCCCAACCAATGTGGCTATCAACGGCTGCACCTGGGGAGGGCATGCCATCAAGGAAGACCTTCTGGCGGCCTGCGGTCTGCATCTGGAATTTGAAAACAATGTAGTGACCAGCCGAATCATGAAATATGAAGTCATTCGTTGTTGCGAAGAATCCGTTAACTGAACCGTCCTCCCCCAGGAAAGTTCCAACCTAATTTCGTAAAGACTGCTCCCCACGGCGGGACACGACAGATTCCCAATCCGCCGATCGAAAAGACTCACAACCATCCACCTGCGTTCGTTTCTTTGATTTCAATGAAGGTTCCGGCGGGAAAGACAACGGCTGAAGGGAAAACGCTTGCTCAACGGGGGGAAATTAATGCTAGACTCATCGGGTCCGCTGCGGATCCGGTTGCACGCCGGCTTTAAAGTTCAGGTGCGTCGCTCATGTTGAATGCAGGTTTGATGGGAAGCCTGGGCGCCTAAGCAGAATTTCAAAACGGTTGTTTGTTTAAACGCGTCATCATATATCGCATGAAGTTAAAGGCGAAGGAGACAGGAAATGGAAAGAAGAGAATTTTTCAGATTAGGATTGGCCACCGGAATCGGCACGATAGCTATGGCCAACCACGTATGGTCGCTGGAATACTATCCTGCGCCTTCGGATAAAAAATGTGCCGTGATCTACGCAACCTGGTGCGGAAGCTCCCGAGATGCTGCAGTATGGATCTCTGAAGGGATGGGGGGCATCGCGGACGTGTTCGACGTGCGGGAAAAACCGGATTTAAGCGTGTTTGATCACATTATTCTGGGCGGCTCCATTCGATCCGGGGCAACGCCCCCGGAGTTGCAGGACTACATTACAAAGAACAAGGGTTCTCTGAAAACGAAGGTTAGAGGATTGTTCGCTGTTTGCGGAAACGGGGAGAGACCGGTAGGGCCGCAACAAAAGACCATGTATATCGACAACCATCTGGCCAAACTTTTTGAGGCCGGCAGTGTCCCATCAAAG
>DKBB01000216.1 GCA_002451015.1 Acidobacteria bacterium UBA6911 | reverse complement strand
CATTACGGTTGCGTTCGCAGTTCTCGTGTCGCTGTTCGTCTCTTTCACACTGGATCCGATGCTTTCATCCCGGTGGTACGATCCAGCTGTGGAAACGAAGCTGCAACGGCGCGGGCTGGCCCGGATTCTTGTCGGTTTCGACAATTACTTTAACAGTTTGGGGGATGCCTATAAAAAGGCGATCGCGTATTCGCTCAAACATCGCGGCTGGATTCTGGGAGTCTCGCTTCTTCTTTTTGCAGGCAGTCTCGCCGCTTTCCAGTTCCTGGGGCAGGATTTCATGCCTTCATACGACCGAGGGGAATTTCAGGTAAGCTTCAAGACCTCGCCCGGGAACACAATAGAACAGACGGAGGCGATAGGGAACGAGATCGATCAGCGGATAGCGGAAAAAGCCGGCGTGGACTATACATTCATCACCATCGGCTCCGGTTCCAATGCAGCCCTCAATGAAGGCACTATATATGTGAAGCTGAAACCGAAAAAAGAAAGGCCGTTTTCAATGGATGAAACACGGGATCAGCTGAGAAGAGAGCTGGCAGGTTTCGGGCTAGCAATTATTAGCATTGAAGATGTTCCGGATATGGGAGATGCCAGACCGTTCCAGTTAAGCGTTCAGGGCGCGGACATAAAAAGGCTGGACGAAATATCGTCTCGTGTAGCCGACTATCTCCGGACCGTACCCGGAGCCGTCGATATTGATCGAAGCCTGGATCCGGAAAAGCCTGAAATTGTCGTAGAAGTGGACAGGCAAATGGCTTCCGACCTGGGCATCGATCTTGAATTGCTGGCAATGACGATGCGTATGTTGCTATATGGCGAAGTGGCCACACAGTTCGAAGATGAAGACGGCGATGCTTACGATGTAAGGGTCCGGCTGGCAGAGAGTTACCGGAAATCGGTGGATGCATTGAGGGACATAGATCTTACCAGTTCCAATAAGGATTCTGCCGGAAAGGACATCCTGGTCCCCATGGGGCAGGTGGCGAATTTCAAAAGGGGTGCCAGTACTTCACAGATCCGCCGGCTCGATCTTGCCCGGGAAGTCCGTGTGTATGCCAACATGGCCGGGAGACCGATGGGGAGCGTGGAAAATGATATAAAGAAAGGCCTGGAAAAAATGGACATTCCACCCGGTTTTGAGGTCTCCTTTACGGGCGAATCCGAAGAAATGGGAGAAACCTTCGAAGATATTTTCGATGCCTTATTTCTGGCGGTCGTGTTCATATACATCATTCTGGCTTCACAGTTCGGCAGTTTTATCCATCCGTTGTCCATCATGCTGTCGCTGCCGCTTTCTCTTATTGGAGTGGTCGGCATGATGCTGCTGACCGGAGACACGTTGAGCATCATGTCGATGATCGGGCTGGTGCTGCTGATGGGGCTTGTGACCAAAAACGCGATTCTTTTGGTCGACTATACGAAGCGATTGAGGCAGGAGGGAAAAGATAGAACGGATGCTTTAGTCGAAGCGGGCCGGACGCGGTTCCGCCCCATTATTATGACAACCATGGCGATGATATTCGGGATGCTCCCCCTGGCTTTTGAAATCGGTGCGGGATCGGAAATGAGAGCTCCCATGGCCCGCGCCGTGATCGGAGGACTTATCACGTCAACATTGTTGACTCTGATTGCGGTTCCCGTGGTCTATTCTCTTCTCGACGACCTGTCGGGCAAATGGCGGGGCAAGAAGGAAGTGTAAAATTTTTCACACGAAAGAAATTATTAATCGGGAGGCTTCCGGGAAAGATATCGCCGGGGTACTGGGTTTATATTCCCAACCTGATTTTGACGATGGGAAGGGGGGTTCCTTGCCGCAAGCCGAACGTATATTCGGTCGTATCCATAGGTGCCCGAACTATAAGGTCTACGTGGCACTGATTCAGATTCGATTTCCGGTCGTAACTGCAGGACCCGATCGTTTCTTAAACGAATCTCCGGGTATTCAAAAATCCCTGCAATGAAAATGGATTCAACGGCCTTGCACGTTCTACAAGGAAAGTTTATAGTTTCCGTCTCATGCATCCGAAATTACTGACGACACCATATTTTACTCTTCATACCTTCGGCGTAATCCTGGCCATCGCATATCTGTGCGCCTATTGGTGGCTCTACCGCGGTGCGCGCCGTGAGGGAATCAGCCGGGAACTGGTGGCCGGACTCGGCCTGTGGACCATAATTGGTGCTATTGTCGGCGCTAAACTTCTTTTGATACTGCGAACGCTGCCCTATTACATGCAACACCCCTCGGAATTCTGGTCGCTTGGAACGCTGCAAAGCGGAGGTGATTTCTATGGCGGTTTTATCGGAGCCCTGGCGGCGTCGATGATTTATTTCTTGAGGCACAAAGAATTGCCTCGCTGGCGGGTTGCCGATCTGTGCGGTCCGGCAATTGCGCTGGGGCAGGGGATCGGAAGAATAGGGTGTTTTATGGCCGGGTGCGATTACGGTTGCCCGACGACCCTTCCATGGGCTGTGACTTTCACGGATCCCGCAGCAGCGGAAATAGTCGGGACGCCCCTGGGAATCCCTCTGCATCCCGCACAGCTTTATGAATCCCTGTCCTGCTTTACCTTATTCTTCTTTCTTGTGTGGATGTCTGGCCGAAAGCGTTTTGACGGACAGATCGTTCTCGCCTATTCGATACTGTATGCAGTCTTGCGTTTTTTCCTTGAATATGCCCGGGGAGATGCTGATAGGGGTTTTGTATTCAACGGACTGTTCTCCACGTCTCAGCTCGTGGCATTAATTTTGATAATTATTGGATTGCCTATTTACCTTTCACGGCATAAGACCTCCTGAATTGTAGATTAATATCTGGCCAGGAGACCGGGCGATCCTATAATCTTTAAATACAATCTTCAATCTTTAATCCCGTTAAGAGGAGGAGGCGATATGAGCCGGAAAAAGATCGGGGTTCTGCTGGCGGGTTGTGGCGTCAAGGACGGAAGCGAAATCCATGAAGCCACACTGACTTTATATTTTTTAAGCAAGCATGGCGCGGAAACCCTTTGCATGGCGCCCAATAAGGCTCAGGCAGATGTGGTCAACCACGTTTCGGAAGAGGCAACTGGAGAAACGCGGAATGTCATGATTGAGGCCGCCCGCATCGCCCGCGGGAATATTCAAGATGTCAGTGCTGTTACCGCGGATGAAATGGACGGCATTATTATCCCCGGTGGATTCGGCGCCGCAAAAAATCTTTGCACTTTTGCCAGCCACGGAGCTGACTGCAGCGCTGACAAAGGGGTTTCGACGCTGCTGCAGGCTTTGTACGCGGCTCGAAAACCGATCGGGGCCCTTTGCATTGCACCGACCCTTCTGGCAAAAATTTTCGGAAAATCTCAGGCTGTTGAACTAACCATCGGTTCGGATGCTGCAACAGCCTCGGCCCTTGAAAAGATGGGGGCGAAACATACGACAGCGAAAGTGGATGAAATTGTAGTGGACCGTAAAAACCGCATTGTCACCACCCCCTGTTATATGTTGGCTCAGAGTATCAAGGAAGTCGGAGATGGTGTGGAAAAGCTGGTCGTAGAAATTTTAAAAATGGCAGGCTGATTTTTATTCCCAAGTATGAAAATCGATTCCCCGATCCTGGGAATAAAGGCGCAACCGCAGACTGAAAATCGCTCGGCAGTTCCCTGTGTGACAGACGGCAAGTCGTTTTGCTTTTTATACATTACTTGAGACGCTACCGTGGTGTTTTCAAAACGGGCAGGTCGACGGTTCAAAAGATTTTAGAGCGAATTTCACTGCGCGGTGCCGCGTTTTTACATGGGCTTTACTGCGATGCCCGGCTGCAATAGGGCTGCCTGTGTCCCTCTATTCAAAAAGTCAAGAATATGAAGCACGCTTTTTCCACTTAAAACCATTGTAAAACCAGACAAGATCGGGACAGGATTCAAATGAGATTTTTTAGGCCAGATCAAGGGGCAGAATCATGACTGTCAGCGTACGTGTATGTTACAAATTTTTAACGATTATTTTGGCAGCAATGATAATACACGGCTGTGCAGGCCGTCGTGATTCGTGGAATGTAGTCGTTAACAGTCTGGAAGATTGGGCGAATCCTCCAGACGGTACGGTCACTCTGCGTTCCGGGCTGGCAACGGCTCAAAGCGGCCAGGCAATAACCTTTCATCCGGCTCTTGATGGGCAAACGATCGAGCTGTCCATTATTGGCGAAGAACATTCGATCCTGAAAGGCGAGGTAATGGGGATGAGGATGGAGCCAAGCGGGCCCGTTTCCTACCTGGAAGGATACTTCGAGCGGGACTACGGCAAATCCGCACTCTACGCAAATAAGAACGTAATTATCGACGCATCCAACCTGCCATCCGGCATCACCATCGCGTGGGCCGGGGGAGACGCCGAACCTGCACGTGTTCTGGCCGTATATGGGGATCTCACAATGAAAAATGTGTCGATTACCGGGGGACTAAGCGTTGCCGAGAATATTTCCACAACGGATCCGGATGCCCAACCTTGGACTCTCGCCCGTGGCGGGGCGGTAGCCGTGTGGGGGACAGCCCGACTCACAGACTGCATACTCTACGACAACCATTGTGAAGGGGACTTTGATACATCCAGAGATCGGGGGGCTTTCGGTGGCGGGTTGTATGCGAATATCGTGGCAATGGAGGATTGCTTCGTCAGCGGCAATTCCATCCTTGGAGCCGGCGCAGCCGGAGGCGGTGTATTTTCCGTCGGGGGTGCGGAAAGATCCAACGTTCATTCAACCATCACACGTTCCTCAATTACGGGTAATAAAATCAGCGGTATTTTCGCCTATGGAGGTGGCGTGTATTCCGATGGAGGCGGCATAGGGAATGCAGGTACCCTGGAACTGAGCAACTCCACGATTGCAGCCAATGTGGTTGAATATCCTATGCCTGTGTCTTTCGGATATTGGCGCGGAGGAGGGATTTACATGTCCAACGGTTCCTTGCGGATTCAAAGCTGTACGGTTGTAGAAAACCAAGTACACGGTGTGCCGCGTACAGATGATCTAGGCAAGCAGAACCTTGCAGGCGGAATCGCGGCAACAATCGGCAATGCTCATGCCGTAGAAGATATGATCATCGGACACTCCGTCGTAGCGGGAAACACTGTTCACGAGTTCGGCGGGAACGTTTACGATCATGACATTTTCACGGGATCCCTTTTCTATTTTAAAAGCATGGGGTACAACCGGATCGGACACATCGACTTCAGCCAGATACTGGTGCCTGTTGGGGAGAAGGGATGGAGATCGCTCAATAGGAAGTTTTACCCGATGGCAGGGGATATGGACGGGGTTGATGTATCCGAGGTGCTGGATCTGGATAGCGGGATTGTCCGGTCCGAAACGATACGGTCTGTCGGTGTGAATCCCGGTGGTCCGGTACCACTCTTTTACAATCCTCAGGGAAGCGCCCTTGATCGGATCCCTGCGCAGTCCTACAATATAACCGGATTATATATTGATTACGATATTGCTGCGAACGGCACCAATGATTTCCTGGAGATAATGCTGCATCGGCTTGAAGATTATTTCTCACTTCCCGGATTTGCCGCGGACTTCACTGCTGATTTCGATGCATTTCTGATCAGTGTCGATATTGATGACCAGGCCGCCGGGAATCAGCCCTATACAGATCCCGAAGGGAATCCAATATTAACCTTGGACGACACCCAGTGGTTCGGCCCCGCTGCAACCTGGCCCAAGAACCTTTCAAACTATCCTTACATAGAGTTCTGGCACAGGTTAGACCACGCACTGTCAGCCGAGAGTATCCCGGGAATAGGTGCGGAGCTTATTGGAAACAATGTGTGGGAAGCAATTTTTTCTTCAGGCCCTCTTGTGGAAAATCCTGACATCAGAATGCAGATATCATCGAATACTTTTTTCCGAGTGTACCTTCAGACAGTGGACCAGCTTAATAATCCGCGTCCAGATTATACTTTCGGGGATATCGGCGCTATCGAAGTGCCTTAGCAAAGTAGCGCCGGAAAATTAAGGAATAACATCCGATCCATTGTATTTAGTGGCAAAACGAAGGATGCATCGATCCAACAGGGCGGGTGATGGAACCGGCACTTGATTTTGGTTTGAAATGCGGGCTAAGCCTGCAGAACTTTGTTTCAAAAACATTCCCCGTATGGGCCATATTTTTATCGGAGGCTGGCAGCTCAATAGTGAGCCGAGAGGAAAGGGACATGGATCAGTTCTTCGATGTTTTTCAGAGTGTCATCTGCTGAATGGAGATGCCCGGGTGCAAGAGTGGTTTCTATAGCGATACAGTACATGCCCGCTGCTTTTGCCGCCTCGATTCCCAGGGGCGCATTTTCTATGACGATGCATTCGACGGGTCTGAGCCCTAGACGCTTTGCTGCCGTGAGGTAGGGTTCCGGATCCGGCTTGGAGCGGTCTATTTCGTCCCCGGTTAGAATGAGATCAAAAAGAGCCTGTTGTTCAGGGCTCAGGACATACTGCATATTCTTAAGAGCGGAGGCGGTAACAAGGCCGACTTTGAATCCACGCCGTTTCAATGTTTTGACCACTTCAAACGATTTCGGATAGTGGGATATCCGGGCGATTTTACGGTAGAACGTTCTTTTATCTTCAATAAATTGATTCTGCATGCCCTCAGGAATCCGGACTCCGGATTCCTGAATGAGAATTGGAAGAATTTCGCTGGATTTCCGTCCTTCGTGCAACAGGACGGTTTCTTTGCTGATGGAGCCTCCATGTTTTTCGAACATGTGTTGCCAGGCAAGGTAGTGATAGTGCAGCGTATCGGCAATCACTCCGTCCATGTCAAATAATACGCCGCGAATCATAGAGTTTTCTTATCTGGCGGAATTCAGGATTTTACGGGCTTCAACCAGTTCATGCACGTCGGCATCCGCGTCTTTCCAGTCTTCAAGAAACAGTTCCATTTCACGCAGGGAATCTTCATGGTTCCTCCTACCGTTCAGCAGCAGGGACAAGTGAAAACGTGCAAGTGCGTAGTGGGGATTATAGGACAGGGCTTCACGGTAGGCATTTTCAGCATCTTCCAATTGGTTCAATAC
>DKBB01000246.1 GCA_002451015.1 Acidobacteria bacterium UBA6911 | reverse complement strand
CCTTTCTTTTTTCCCTGTGCCCATTTATAGTGTATTCTCATCAGTCTGTCATTATTTACGTGTGATTGGTCAATAATTGTAATTATAGGTAATTGTATTTTGGCAAATGAAACAATAAAAGAACAGAATGGAGAAGAGGGACGGTCTATGACTGAATCCAGGAGTGCCGGAAGCAACAAAAAAACAGTGTTAAGAAGGGATTTTCTACGCGGAAGCGGTGCTGTGCTTGCAGCAGGCACTCTAGGTGTCGGCGTATCGGAAATCCCAGCTGTCGCATCGCCTCAGGCGACGGCGATACAAACCTATCCGAAATCCACCGGATACATTGTTTACGACAGCAGATTGTGTTTGGGGTGCCAGAGCTGCATGTTCGCGTGCTCTATGACCCACGAAGGTGTGGCGAATCCTTCGCTGTCTCGGGTGCAGATTATTCGTGACGCTCCTTCCTTCACTAAATATCCGTATGACGTAGTCATGTCGGTGTGCCGGCAGTGCGTTTCACCATTATGCGTCCAGAACTGCCCAACAGGCGCCTGCCATGTGGATGAGTCTTTCGGCAATGTTCGAAGGATCGATCAGTCCAAATGCATTGGCTGCCAGAGGTGCATCAATTCCTGTCCACACAAACCACACCGGACAATCTGGAATTCTGCAAAGAAAAAATCGACCAAATGCGACCTGTGCGCGGAGGCGCCTTATTGGAACGAAACGGGTGGTCCTGCAGGAAAACAAGCCTGCATTGAAACATGCCCGGCTAAAGCGCTGAAGCTTGTCAAAGAGGCTCCGCTCCAGACGGATATTAACGGGTACGACGTAAACCTTGCGCCTCCGCCGTCAAAAACGGGATTTCCCAAGATGACGCCCAAACCGGCGGCAAAGGAAGGAGCGTAGATATGGCGAATGGATATGCGGGGAAAATACTGAAACTCAATTTGACAACCAAAGACGTCGGCACTATCGACACCGCGAAGTATGAAGAGTTTGGAGGTGGTGTCGGCATGGGCGCGGCCATCTTCTGGGACCTGGCCGTCGCTCCCGGCGAATGGGATCTGCAGGACGCGTTCGATCCGAGAAACGTCATTTCCCTGATGAGCGGACCGTTGGCGGCCACGGGCGTTCCCGGCGGCGGCCGAACCAGCGTCTGCGGCATAGCGCCGGAAACCTTTCCTGCTCCTTTGTTCCACCGGACCAGTTTCGGCGGCAGGTTTGCCACCATGCTGAAACTCGCGGGTTGGGACGGAGTCGTGATACAGGGCAGGGCGGACAAACCTGTATGGATCAATATCATCAACGATAAAGTTACGATTGAAGACGGCACCCGGTTATGGGGGCTGAATACGTTTGAGACTCAGGGGGAGATTACATCCGTTGTTGCCGGCCGGACGCGTTTCGGACAGGAGTGGCACCAGATAGATGACGACTATACGACGGCAAGGCCTCAGATTGTCTGTATCGGCCCTGTCGGGGAGTCGATGACGCGGGTTGCCTCCCTGATTCACGGCAGCGGTGTCAGCGCGCGCACGGGTGGTTTCGGAGGCGTTTTCGGATCGAAGAACCTGAAGGCCGTCAGTGTGATCGGTACGGGCAACATTAAGGTAGCAGATCCGGCGGGTATCGTGGATACGCGCCTGTGGCACACGAGAAATTTCGGGCGGGGCGTGATATCCGCGGGAGCGTCCTGCTGCATGCCCTGTCTCAACGCCGATCGGAAACGGAATTCCTATTACGGCGGCGAATCGATGTGCGCCGACGAGTACTGGTACATGGGCCCCAGAACGGGCGGCCTGGGAATGGGTGGAGACTCGGGCGTCCGGATGCGGGGAGCCGATATTGCCATTAAGTGGGGCATATGCACCTGGGCGACCAAGTTCGGCGGGGCTATTGAGCTGCCTGTGCCTGATGCGCCGGCGTTGTTCAAGGGTACCGTGCCCATGGAGCCGGGAATGGGCTGGTATATCAGGTACCTTTATGAACTCGGCGTCCTAGGACCGGGGAAACAAATCGATTCGTATCCCTTGCCAATGGATCAGTGGGATACGCTGAACTTCCGTGAAGTTTTCTGCGACGCGATCGCCCGGAGGATCGGAATCGGGGCGGATCTGTCGGAAGGAATCCTGGAAGCGGCCAAGAAGTGGGGACGGCTGGAAGAAGATATGAATTCCGGGGCATTCCGGCTTCCCGCGTGGGGTGCAAGCTGGCATCATTCGCTTCCTGGCGTGGATTGGGCTTACAGCTACATATTTATGTCCGGAGATCCCATGTGGCATGGATTCTTCGGCTTGTCCGGCGGTGGCGGTTTCGGCGACGCTTCGTCATATACGGCGGAAGAGCTGGTTGAAACAATGTCCCGAAAAGTTGTTCCTTTCGATGGTGAACCGCTCATATTCAGCAATTCCTGGAAAGGCGAGGAAGCCCGAAAGACCGGCATCTATTCCCCATACAAGGCCAAAATGCTTGCCTGGGCTAGGCGCTTTGCCGGATTCTACAATGAATCCATGTCCATCTGCGAAATGATGCTGCCTAATTTTATTAGCAGATCGGAGAGCGGGATCGCCGGACCCAGCCCGGAGCTGGAATACCGCTACTACAAGGCCGTTACGGGAAGTTCAAACTCCCTGGCCGACACCATTGAGATCGGCAGAAAAATCTGGAACATGGAGCGGGCGATACGCGTCGTGGCTGGAAGGCACCGGGACCAGGAGAAATTCGCGCCTTTTATGCATATGCCCGGCGCCACCTTCCCGATAGGCGGCGCCAGACCCGTGTATCTGGACGGCAAGTGGAGTTTTGAAGACCAGAATGATCTCTATCTGGATAGAGACGGGGTGGAAGAGTTTAAAACCAACTTCTACAAATTAGAAGGATGGGATGTCAATACCGGTTGGCCCACTCGGAACACCCTGGAAGATTTGGGCATGAAAAAAGTTGCCGACGCTATGGCTTCCAAGGGGAAACTGGGCAGCTGATACTAGCCACAGTTGTGAATTATTTGCATTTAAAGGGCGAATCCCGGGTTCGCCCTTTTTAGTACTATTCAGCCGGCATTCAAAGGTTGGCGGAATTCCACGTCGTTTACTGCAATAGCCGTGTTGTAATTGCAGGGTTAAAAAGTCAAACCTGTAATTCGACCAAGTACAGTATTTATTTCATGCATCCTTAATCCACCTATCTTCTTTAGTAAACTTGTTTTGTTCGAATAATTCATAGATGTAGGTGTTCGGGTATATAAAGACTGTGTATCCCTGTGCCGTTATGAATAAGTAATAGGGAATATTTCTAGAGGTGCGATTATGAGAAGACCAATATCAAGAACGGTTTTATGGGTATTATCTTTGCTGATGATGGTTGGTCCGGCCATGGGGCAGAGCGAAGGCGACTTGCGGGAATATTTCGAGGGTGGCCAAGTTGTGGTTCTGGTGGATATGCCGGCTGATGAAGATGGAATAAATATCCAGGTGGACGAAGGACGTTCTATTGACCGGAATGAGGTCAGTAAAGATCTAAGACGCTTCGGCACTTCCATTCGGGAAGGCGATTTGGCGGAAATTACTCTTATTAAAGAGAAGGGTAAACACATTGAGTTTCAGCTGAACGGGGGTGGTTGGCAAGGCGTGCGCAGGGCAGGCCTGATCTACACTCCGGCACCAAAGTCGGAGCGACACAATGACCTAGAATCGGAGCTCGCACTGCTTCCGAATCCATCGGATGAGGATATCCCGGNNGCTCAGAGGCTGGCGGAAGCCAGAGAAACTCAGGCTCATGCGCAGGAAGAACTTGATGGCAGAATACTGCGAGGGGGATCGCGCTTTAACCTGCGTTTCGATCGCCGTGTTCCGCCTGAGGCACTGACTCCGGAAGGGCTGATGCACATTCTGGAAAAATATGCGGATTTTTCCCAGGAGGCCGTAGATAGAGCCTATGATCGACAGAAACAGCAAGAGTCCGAAGCAGCAGAGGATCAGACCTATATTTCAGAATCCGAGGAACCTGTGTTTGAACCGGCTTCCGCCGCCGAAATCCTTAACGGTCTTCGGAAAGGACTTTTATGGGAAAACGCGCTGGAGTTGATGGGAAGCCCTTCAGATAACAGCCACTACTATGAAGGAAAATTGAAGGTAAAGGTTTGCATTTTTGATCGGACTTCCCTAGGTACTATTGATGCAAAATTCGTTGAAGACGTGTTGATACAATATACGATCTCTTCCCGATAGAATGAAATTACTGATACCTCCTCCTGCTTTCGTCCAAGCCATTGCCTGAATATGGACATCCATGTTTTGTCATAGGTTAATGCCAATTCGTGAAATTGGACTATTAGGACTANNCCAGGAATACCAGGACACCCATAATTTTTTTGGAATCAAACGTCTGTTGCAGGTTTTGAGTTTATGTGAAAAATTGAAAATTAAAATGTGGACACCCAACCCATGCTTCTAATCAACTGCCAATAAAACTAAAAGCTTGGATGCTCATTAATTACATTCTCTCATAATTTTTCTTGGCACTTATCCTACGTTCACCATTAGACATATAAACGGAGGTGAACAATGGGATTGCCACGCAACAGATACGTCCAGGAAGGGATAGAAGGTGTCTACCACTGTTTCAGCCGATGCGTACGCCGTGCATTCCTGTATGGTTACGACGAATACACGGGCAAAAATTACTCCCACCGCAAAGCATGGATTGTCGATAGATTGCGAGAACTAACCTCTATTTTTGCCATCGAGGTCTGTGCCTATGACGTTTTGGACAATCATTATCACACTATTCTGCGGACGCGTCCCGATATAGGTGCCGTTTGGTCCGACCGTGAAGTGGCAATCCGCTGGTTGACACTCTGTCCCCGGAACATGAGTAGAAAAGGAATTCCTATTAAGGAACAAATAAACGTTTTGGTGAGTAATCCCGAGTACATCGAAATACTACGTAAACGCCTGTCAAATTTAAGCTGGTTCATGGGACAATTGAACGAATTCATCGCCCGCGCCGCCAACAAAGAAGACGGAATTAAAGGTCGGTTCTGGGAATCAAGGTTCAAATCCCAAGTGCTGCTCGATGATACAGCCATTCTTGCTGGCATGGTATACGTGGATCTTAATACAATCCGTGCCGGGAAGGCAAAGACTCCGGAAGAAAGTGACTTTACAAGCATACAGGAACGTATTCGCGCCTGGTATAGAAAGAATCTGGCTACAGAAAAAACTGGTATTTCTACTAAGAGTGATTTCACCAATGATCCGGACATCTCTGCCAGTTGGTTGTGTCCCATTGAATCGAAAACTTATCGAAGAGGTATACTACCGATTAAGGCGGCTGAGTATATCGATTTGGTTGACAGGTCGGGCCGCATGATTCGGTCTGACAAACAGGGCGCCATTGATGCAGATCTTGCTCCTATCCTAAAACGCTTGGGCGCCAATCCTGATAAATGGGCGGATACCGTTTCCTGTTTTGAAGAAAGATTCAGCCTAGTAGCCGGATTGCTTCCGAATATACGCAAATTTGCGTCTAATTTGGGTAAACGATGGTTTGTGGGAATAGGGGCAGCGAAAACTGCATTCATATCTTCACGGCTCCCAATGGTCTGAATCCAAACTCCCGTATCTCCGCTGAAATTTCGATAGTATCTCTGCTTGATTTTAACCTGATATTATTTGACTTGAATAATACTTGAGATCTCTTTCCCTATTCGGATTACTTTCGATAAAAATAATCCTAAATTGTATCCCCTCATGTAATTAAAAAACCATTTCATCCCTAGAGTTTTGAGTTAAAGAATTTATTGATGGGTGTCCATTATTCACTCCATTTTCTTCTCCAAAACCTCTCTCTTTCGCGGAGATTTTTACGATATTAAATGGGTGTCCAGAATTAATGAAAATGTCGAAAAACGCAGGCTTTTCAATGAAATTATTTCTTTCCTCTTCTGCTACACTGGTGCCATCCAGTTAAAATAAAGGATGGTGCATAATGCAGAAGTCATGGATGACTGTAACCATATTGCTAGTAGTGGTTGTTATTGCCTTGAGTTGTTCTTCATAAGACGCTGCGGAACAGAGTGTTTCTGAACCCTGTGACCGGGCTTGACTGGAAGGACTCGTAGAACAATATCTTGATGCGGCGATCGCTCACGATCCCGCTCAATTACCACTTGCAGAGAATGTAAAATTCACAGAAAACGGAATCAGGCTTCGTCTTCCCGATGCCCATTGGAAAATAATGA
>DKBB01000136.1 GCA_002451015.1 Acidobacteria bacterium UBA6911 | reverse complement strand
CCCCTCAAGATGGCGTGTCTGCCAGTTCCACCACTTCGGCACTTGTAACATTCCAACAAAAGCCGGTCGTTGTTGCGCCAGCTAGGGAGATTCGGATTCTGGAGCCGGGATTGATCCCTCAGGATCCGACTGTTCCTGTCTTTTCGATTCCAGTTCTTCGACCTTTCTTCGGATCTGCTCCGGGGTTAAATCGGTATCATCGGACACTTCCTCATCGGCCGCACTAGATTCCGGCACGACGGTTTCTTCCGCAGTCCCCTCGAGAACGGATTTGCTAGCCTTCTGCGTTGAAATCAACGACAACCCTATACTGGTCAACATGAAAATAATAGCCGCGATCGTTGTCAACTTGGACAGAAATGAAGCGGGCCCCCTGCTTCCGAATGCGGTCTGAGTTGAGCCGCCTCCGAAGGCGCCGGCCAGGTCCGCCCCTTTTCCCGATTGCAGAAGTACGACAAGAACCAGGATGAAACATACGATTACGTGCAATGTAGTAATAGCATAAAATAGAAGCATAGGGATCAGATACCTGCTTTCCGCCGGTCTTCAGGAATTATAGTGGATAATGCTCAGGAAGCTGTCTGCTTCCAGGCAGGCGCCGCCTACCAGTGCACCATCGACATCCGGCTGCTGCATCAAAGATGCAATATTTCCCGGCTTGACGCTGCCGCCATATAAAATACGAACCTCCTGCGCTTCTTCACCGAACATCCCGGAAAGCCGACTGCGAATAAACGCATGCATTTCCTGGGCTGTTTCGGGCGATGCCGTACGGCCGGTCCCTATGGCCCATACCGGTTCGTAGGCGAGAATAATACGCAACAGGCTCCGGCGTGTCAAGCCATCCAATCCACCGGCAAGTTGTTGCGTAATGATATCATATTGGTGGTCGGCCTCACGCTCCTGGAGACTTTCCCCGATACAGACAACAGGTTGGAGCGCCGACTGCAATATGGCATGGATACGCCGGTTGACGGTACGGTCCGTTTCCCCGAAATACTGCCGTCGTTCGGAATGCCCGACAATGACCATGCCGCACCCGATTTCCTCCAGCATCTGCAGGCTTATTTCACCCGTAAAAGCCCCTTTAGGCTCCCAATGCACATTCTGGGCAGCAAGGACAACAGGAGTCTTTTGCAATATCTCCGAAACCGGATACAGGGCGGTATAGGGAGGCGCCATAACAACCTGACAATGGGACGCCCCGGCGACTCCCTCTACGACAGCCTGCGCCAGGGTACGCGCTTCTTCCACCGTTTTATGCATTTTCCAGTTTCCTGCAATAACCGGCTTCCTCGTCATGGCACTCCCCTTTCCGGCTTAAATTACTGCTATAAATGTATCTAGGGCTTCCATACGGCGCCTTGTTCGCCTCGATTCTCTATCGGCACAACCTTCCGGACGAGCGGCAAATATTTCAATCGATCCCGTTGACTTTTCCGATATTCCTGTACTATGTCAGGGAATCATATTCAATACACAGACAAATTTATTGTTACATTTCTTTCGGGAATGCAGGCTAGTGTTTCCCCGGCTCCAGGGCGACTCCACGCCGCTCGTAGGTAATATACGCCTCTATCGCTACCATTTTGGGATCGTCCAAAGCCAGGGGCTTTCCTTCAAGTGGCTGTTGGATGCACCAGTTGATCATCTCGCGCAAGGCGATTACCCGGCCTAACTGCTGCTGGAATTTCGGATAGGTCTCCGGATGCGTATTGGCCGCATTGGGATGACACTGAGCGCAGGCGACCCCGTTTGTTCCAATTTCGGGACTAGTCCAGAGCGCACGGCCCTTTGCTACAACAGACATGTATTCCCGCTGCCACCTCTCCTGGTCTTCCCTGGTGAACTCGTCGGCGTAGGAAATCAAAGTAATAACGATGCTTGACACCACCAGCGCGCCAACAGCCGCGATCATGAGTTTCGATTTCATAGCTTGCTCCTTAGAAATGAGTTTGCGGCGGAATTCTACTACCCGGGCCCTGGTAATCCCGGTCTTCAGGCCGCCCTGTTGCCGCATTGAAATTCACTACCCGGTTGGTGTTATTGTAGAGGTTATACTGCATGGTGATGCGTCCGGTATCGGCACCGATAAACTGCCATCCGGTGGCATCGCGCTCAAAAAAAGGATCCGCCCGGTTCATCGGGACCGTAAGCTTCGGGAAATTATGTTCCGCATGCACATAGCTCTGAGGATATGGCCAGGGCCAGGCCGTAGCCATCACGGCGTGAAATGTAATGTTGTCGATCTGATTGTACTGGATCTGGTGCACATGGCCGTAGATAACCGTGACCTTCCTGAAAGGCTTCAATATTGAATGGATCTCTTCAGCATCGTCGGTCCAGAAATTCCATCCTTTATAAATCTTTTGAATGGGCGAGTGCGAGAACACAAAGACCGGCGTGTTTTTATCGACCTTGTCAAGATCCTGCTGCAGCCAGTCCCTCTGTTTTTTCCCGACCATGAAAGGGGATCCGTTCGGATTGTCCAGACCGGCCATCTCCAGCATGCGCTGTTCGGCCGTAGGCCAGCGTTCGTAGGTCCATTCGTCGGTGGTCAGAACGCTGTTCAATACAACAAAATGGACACCCTTGTGATCGAAACTGTAGTATTGCGGACCGAACAGTTTGGACCAGTACGCACCCAGGTCAAAGTAGTAGTCGTGTTCCCCCATGACGCAGTAGGTTTTATATTTCAATTGCGACAGCAGCTCCGCCCCGTGGTCCAGTTCTTCCCGGGTGCCGAGCTGTGCCAGATCTCCGCCGAAAATGACGAAATCCGGCCTGGGTGTCAGCATGTTGGCTTCCGCCACGGCGCGAATGAGCCCCCGGTCCCAGTTGCGAACGAACTCCGCGCCCTTGATGTGCTGGATGTGTGAGTCGGATATGTGGGCAAAAGTGAAATTTTGATCCGTTTGAGGAAATGCCAGTTCAACGAGACTTACGGGCATAGCGCTCAAGGCGATGGCGGTGCCTCCTCTTTTAAGAAAATCACGCCTGTCAAATCGTTTTCCGGTCATCGGGAACCTCCTTCCCCGGCTGTTGCCAGGTCCGCGAACTCCGGGCTTGTCAGGGCCTGCATAAAAGCCTCGAGGTCCGCCAGTTGCTGGTCCGTGAGATTCAGGGGGCGAATGCCGCTGCTAAGAAAGTCGTTCACCGGATCGCCTTCCTCCGTCACACCGCCGTTGTTGTAGTGAACCATGACTTCATTCAGGGTTTTTAGGCTTCCGTCGTGCATGTAGGGTGCAGTGACGGCAATATTGCGCAGCGTCGGTGTTTTGAAACTGCCGATGTCATCGAAATCACGGGTGACCACGAGACGGCCCAGTTCCGAGGTCCGGGTGTCGGTGAGTACCTTTTCATCCACCTCGGTTTTTGTGTACCCTGCTTTCAGAAATTCCCCCGCAAGATCAGGGACATCCTTCTGAATGCCGTTGATGCCGACACCTACATTGTGAAAACGATTGTCGGTGAACAGCGCCTGGGTTTGTTCAATGATGTGGCACGAAACGCAGCGCCCCTCGTTCACGAAAAGGTCCAGACCGCGCTTCTGCGCGGTGGTGAGTGCGGTCGGGTCGCCCAGGAAATAATACCGGTCGAAAGGGGTCGCCCCGAAAACCTGGGTGCGCTCGAACGCCGCAATCGCCTGGGTGACTTCATCCATGGATATTGTGGTTTCGTTCTTCCCGAAGATTTTCGTGAAGGCCTCGATATACTCAGGATCCGACCGGATCACTTCCAAAATCGGCTCGTGGTTTTTCAGGCCCATCTCCACAGGGTTTATAAACGGATGCAGCGCCTGGTCCTCAAGGCTCGGTGAACGGCCGTCCCAGAACTGCGCTGTGAAATAAGCGGCGTTGACTACCGTGGGAGCATTCCGAGTCCCGGTAAGACCGTCAATGCCTTCAGAAACCTTAAGGGGGCTATCGGTAAAAGCCTTCTCGCTGTCATGGCAGGTTGAACAACTGACCTTGCCGGTGGTACTGAAGCGCTTGTCTTCGAAAAGCTTTTTGCCCAGGGCAATTTTCTCCGGGGTCTGCGGATTATGTGCCGGAACGGGCAGTGAAGGCAATCCGACAGGGGCCGAGTCCGACGGATTCTGAGCGCACAGAACCGAGGCGCCGATCCACAGACATGAAATCAGAACTCCCTGAATCAGTTTTAGGTTCATGGTTTGTCCTCTATTCAGAAGCAAGGGCGCCCTGAAGCGCCATAGTGGATACCCAAACAGATCTTTTCAAAATAAAATGTTGTCGATCTGTTTCAGAAGCTTGTTCGAAATTGCAACGAGCAACAGATTCCGTATGGCAGCAGGGGGGATTGCATACCTACAGATAATTCGGAAATTATACTTGATCGCCGTAATTTTTGTCTATTAATGAATAGGCGCGGGAGCGTAAAAAATAATCCCGATACATGCAAACTCTTTCCCGGTTGCTTCCGATTCCCTTGACCCGCAAATGGCGAAATACAACATCCAATCGTTGGTTGTCTACTCGACCGGCGCGATGTATCCTGAACCTAGCGGCCCGTGGTGAAAGTACAACAGGCTGCCGGAGATCATACATCCGGATTTCCCGTCGGGTTCGCCGCCGGGAATCAGAACTGGAAGGTGAAACCATAATGAAAACAGTCCTAATTCGATTACTCTTCATTGCAACCGCGCTTGCTTCAATCATCTCGACGCAATCGCTTTCCCGGGAGCCGCAAATGCCAAATCAGACCTCTCTCCAGAAAATGGCCGCCCGTTTTGCTCCTGTAGAAATAACGGCCGGAATCAAACATCTGCCTGCCAGGGAACAACATGCTTTAATCAAATTGCTGCAGGCAGCCCGAATTATGGATGCGCTTTTCCTTCGCCAGGTATGGGCCGGGAACGAATCTCTGCTGATGAGCCTCATCGGAGATGAAACGCCTCTCGGAAAAGCCCGGCTGCATTATTTCCTGATCAATAAAGGCCCTTGGTCACGGCTCGATCATAATGCCGCTTTTCTTTCGGGTGTTCCAGAAAAACCGGCATGTGCGAATTACTACCCTCCCGGCGCATCCAAAAAGGACGTTGCATCCTGGCTGGAACGGCTTTCACCGGAAGAACGAATCCGTGCGATGGGTTTTTACTCGACAATCCGACTTGATAACGAAGGAGCAACCGGGTCCTATACCGTGGTTCCCTACAGCATGGAATATCAGCCGGAACTGGCCCTGGCAGCCGATCTGTTGCGGGAAGCCGCCGCCCTGACCGATCAGCCGACGCTGCGTGAATTTCTCAACAAGAGGGCCGAGGCCTTTCTCAGCAACGACTACTACGAAAGCGACCTGGCCTGGATGGAACTCGATTCGAGCATCGAACCGACCCTCGGACCTTATGAAGTATATGAAGACGAATGGTTCAATGCGAAAGCCGCCTTCGAGGCCTTTATCACAATCCGGGACGAGGAGGAAACAGACAAGCTGTCGAAGCTGGCGTCCCACCTCCAGGTGATTGAAAACAACCTCCCGATCGATCCGAAATTCCGCAATCCAAAACTTGGATCAATGGCGCCCATCCGGGTCGTGAACGAAATTCTGGCGACCGGCGACGCCAATCACGGCGTCCAGACCGCGGCGTTCAACCTGCCAAACGACGAGCGGGTGATTCGAGAAAAGGGCGCCAAGCGGGTCATGGTGAAAAATGTGCAGGAAGCCAAATTCAGAATCGTACTGATACCGATTGCACAGGCTGTCCTTACAGATACGGATCAAAAACATGTGTCCTTCGACGCGTTTTTTACGCATATTCTGATGCACGAACTGATGCACGGCCTCGGCCCGCACGAC
>DKBB01000413.1 GCA_002451015.1 Acidobacteria bacterium UBA6911 | reverse complement strand
ACCGGAATCCTGTGAGAAATGCGGATTAACCTTAGGTTAAGTTTGATAATCACAAGAATAGCCCTGATCCGACCCAATTACAGCAATCCTCTGAAACGGCCCCCTGTTCTATTATTTCAGTCGCTGCTATTTCAATTGAGGATCATGCTATCGTAATATGTAGGCTAATTATTTGTAAGCTACCTTATATAAAAGGAGGGCCTGACCATGAACGCCCGTTCCACCAGTCGTACAATCACCGAACCGGCCAGGGAGATAGAAATCTGCAGGGAGGCGGATGTTGTGGTTGTAGGTGGAGGACCGGGAGGAATCGGCTCGGCACTCGCCGCCGCACGCAGCGGGGCGGATACCGTGCTTGTCGAGCGTTACGGCCATCTGGGAGGCATGGCGACCGGCGGACTAGTGACCATCATCCCGAATCTGAGCGACATCAGCGGCGAACAGCAGATAACCGGTATCTGCCAGGAACTCGTGAACCGGCTGGACGCGAAGGGCGCGACCCATTACCCGAAGAAAGAAGATTGGGGTTCTACGGATAAAAAACTGGTCAAACAATACACAGACGCGAACCTGGCCTGGTTTTACATACGCCACGACCTGAACATCGGACGCAAACGGGTGCTCTATACGGCTCTTGTAGATCCGGAAATCATGAAGTGCGAACTGAACACTATGATGCAAGAAGCAGGNNATTGATTCCACCGGAGACGGCGATCTCCTGGAACCTGCCGGGGCGGAGTGCGATACCAGGCTGGTCCCCGGTCTCAGGATTGCCGCTTTTGCTTTTCCATTCTGGATCGGCAATATCGACATGAAAACGGTCGAGGAGTTCAGAACCTCCCGGCCGAAGGAATGGGACGCTCTGATGCAGGAGTTGGAAAGCCTGGGTGGCGCCGCGTTCTATCTGAAGGATCTGGTGAAAAATCATGACGGCGTTGTCTGGTTTCACCCGTTCTTTCCAAGCATGAAACAATCCGATATTCACGAGATCAACCGCGTCGAGATCGAAGGCCGGAAGAAAATGCTCCTCTCCTACGAATTCTACCGGGACCGTGTGCCCGGCTTTGAAAACAGCTATATTGCGCTCAGCTCGCCGCAGCTCGGCACGCAGGGCGGACAGCGTGTTGTCGGGGAATATGTATGCACCACAAAGGACATGATATCGGATGAAGTGTTTGAGGACACCATCGCGATATTTCCCGACAACGACAACGAAGAGATTTCAGCCAAACATCCCAACGTATGCATCCCCTATCGAGCGCTCGTGCCTAGGAAAGTCGACGGCCTGCTGGTCGCCTGCCGTGCCTTTTCATCCGAATTCCAGTTCAACGAATATTTCAATCTGATCCCGCACTGTATCGCATTCGGTCAGGCAGCGGGTACGGCCGCAGCCATGGCAGCTCAGTCAGGCATCAGGCCCAGGGATGTAAACTACGCTGCGCTGCAAAAGAATTTAATCCGGCAGGGAGTAAAATTGCCGGTGCCGTAAAGAAGTCAGAAGTCAGAAGTCAGAAGTCAGAAGTCAGAAGTCAGAAGTCAGAAGTCAGAAGTCAGAAGTCAGAAGTCAGATAAATGATGTAAATTCATATCCTGTAAAATCAAGTTAGAAAAATAAAATCTTTTGTTACCCTCTATATCTCGATAAAAAATTATCGTTAGCACGATAGCACGGCTACAGGCTCCTTTGGGCCCACGGCAACCCATGGCACTCAGGCTGTTTTCGTTTGGCCAAGGGCGGTGAGTTTTTCCCGGGCGATCAGGAACTGCTCCCTGGAACGCGCGATATACTCGTGGGCTTCGTCGACATAGCCGTCCACCGAACAGGACCAAACCCGATTCAAATGTCTCTCACCCGCAGCAAAGGGATTCATGACCGCTGCGTAGTCAGGAAGACTGTAGGCATAGGTAATGCTCTCTCTCGCATTTACAAAGCACTCGATGTCTTCGGGAAACTTCTCGTCGATCCATTTCCCGAGATCGTAAACATTAATCGTATCTTTTTGGGATTCCAGCTTGATTATGTTTTCCACGATGCGTTTCAGACTTTCTTCCAGAACGGCCACATCCTCAACCAAACGACTCGCCTGTGTTTTCTCCTTATGCGCATTCAAACGCAGAACGACTATCCCGCTGACGCCGATGGCCATGCCCAGAACGAAGCCCGGCCAATGCACCGCGACTTTGTCGAGAACCAGAAAGTACGAACCCACGATGAAGCCCGCACTTGTTAAAAAGAAGCCCAGAGTTCCCATGTCCATCTCCTCATATCCCCGCGCCTTTAAAGACATAGTGAAGCGCAAAACCGACGCCAATTAAAGCCTCGCCGACGATCAAACCAGCCGCCAGGGGCACACCCACATCATCACTGAATCGATGCCCCAGTTTCCAGTCGGAGAAAATCCGTAACACCGTGCCGATTGTGTAGGTCAGGACAATGTTGAACGGCAAATAGAAACCGAGACCGACCAGAATGCCCAGGCCCCCGATTCCGCTCGCGCTCAGGAGAGCGCCGATACCGGCTCCACCAATGTATTTCCCCAAAGGAATATCGCCGCCCAGGATGCCGTGGATCATGCTGGCCAACGCCTGGCCTTGCGGGGCGGGCAACCGTTCGCTGCCCAGGCCGTAGGCCTTATGCAGGACTAAAATCAAAACCATGATCACGATCGGACCCAACCATACACCTAAAAACTGGCCGAACTGTTGTTGTCGCGGCGAGGCTCCGACAAGATATCCGGTCTTCAAGTCCAGCATGAGATCTGTTGCCTGCGACATGGCCACACACATGGCCGCCCCTACCATTACAGAGGCTACTACCGTCGCCCGGTCACCGATGCCGCTGGCGATGAAAATCAACAGGGTCACACCAATCAACGTCATGCCGCTGAGCGGAGACCAGTTCGTCCGACCGATGCATTCGGACAGGATCACGCCTGCCACCCAGATCCACAGCGTTCCAAAGACTGCCATGACGGCTCCGCGCACAAATCCCATCTGCTGCACGGATTGAATGGAGATGAAGATGAGCAGAACGAACGCACCGATGACGGCTATATACAGAAGTTTGATGGGCATCTCTTCCTTCGAGAGAGAAGATTTGCTTCTCGCCGCCTGTTGCATGCTGCGAATGGCACTCACGATCAGGGGCAAGGCGAGAACAATCCCGGCTACCGCCCCCCCGATGATCATCCCGATACCTACAGGTCTGAAGAGGGTTCCACGAAGATACTCAGGCATGCTCGTGCCCGACGCCGTTAGAACTTCGGGGGTAGGGAGGAAACCCGACGCCGATAAGATCGGAGCCAATACCCAGTAGCAGGCATACCCGCCTACCACGAAGTAGATGCCGCCTTTTCCGGCCAGGAAGGCTGTACCCACCGTCAACAGGGAAACGTAAAGNNAAATGCAACGTTCCGCTTATCGCCGCGCCCCCCAAAAGATACATGGCCTTTCTGATGCCTGCCCCCGGCGATTTCAGAATGGCCGCCACCGCGATACCTCCGGGAAAAGCCAGGCGGCTGAAGTCAATCATTTGCTTCCGCAATGGAATGATAAAGGCAATGCCGAGAATGGCGCCTACAATACAGCCGAACACCATGAAGTACAGATTGAAATCGGAACCGTAACCCAGAATAAAGAGGGCGGGCACGGAAAACATCATGCCGGAGGAGGCCCCGTTCACTGCGCTGGCAATAGTCTGGTTGATATTGTTCTCCACGATGCTGCTGCGCCGCATAAGGCCACGGAGAATGGCGAAACCCAGTATGGCGGCCAACTCCGAACCTTCGATCGAGAACCCGAGAATGAGACTCGCGTAGCCGATGGAGATGGCGATAACCACGCCGAGGAAATATCCCACCAAAACGGCGGGCCATGTCAGTTCCGGATAGGGTCCGTGTCGAATCGGTTTTAAATCGCCTGCGAGCCGCT
>DKBB01000313.1 GCA_002451015.1 Acidobacteria bacterium UBA6911 | reverse complement strand
ATCGTTCCCCAGGGAAAGAATGTGATCCGGGCTCATCTCGCCCACCTGAAAAACCACGGGCAGAACGATTTTTTGAATCAGGCTTTTTCGTACTTGAAAGAACGAAACATCGAGGTGGGCCTGATGCCGGAACCTGTCAATCTTCCACGAGCCGGAGGCCAGTGCCCCGGTTCCCAGGTCCTGGCTTTTCCTTCGGCGCCCCAAAAAGAAGAGGATGGGAGCAAAAGAACGTCCCGGTTGACGCATTGGCCGATTCAGCTCCATTTAATATCACCGAATGCGCCGCATTACCAGGGCTCCGACCTGCTACTCGCAGCGGACTGTGTTGCATATTCCCTGGCCGATTTTCACAGGGATTACCTGAAAGACCGGACGCTTGCCATAGCCTGTCCGAAGCTGGATTCGAACCAGGAGATCTACCGGGAGAAGCTGACCGCGCTGATCGACCAGGCCGGTATCCGCTCCATCAAGGTCATGATCATGCAGGTGCCCTGTTGCAGCGGTTTGCTGCAGCAGGTCCTTGAGGCGGCGGGGCGGGCCGAGAGGAAAATACCGATCAGCTCTGTCGTCGTAGGCATCAAGGGAGAAATTTTAAGGGAAGATCGGGTGGCGGTATAAGGGAGAATTCCACCACCCGGGCGGAATCATTCATTTTCAGGGAGCACTCGGACGGCACCCTTATCCGCCGAAGCCGCAAACAGCGCATAGGCCCTCAGAGCCTGCGAAATCTTCCTTTCCCTGTCGGGCTTGAAGGCAGTTGCCCCCTTTGCAAGCTCCTCTTTGCGGCGCGTTTCAAGTTCCTCTTCACTAATCTGTATATCGATCTTCCGGTTGGGAATATCAATCGATATAAGATCCCCTGTCCTGATTAAAGCGATGGCACCTCCCGCCGCCGCTTCCGGGGACACGTGACCGATGGACAGTCCGGAGGAGCCGCCCGAAAACCTTCCGTCGGTGATGAGGGCGCAGTCTTTTCCCAGGTGCATGGATTTGATATAGGATGTTGGATAAAGCATCTCCTGCATGCCGGGGCCGCCTTTGGGGCCTTCGTAACGGATAACGACAATTTCCCCGGCCTTCACTTCCCCGGAGAGAATCCCGTCGCAGGCGGTATCCTGCGAGTCGTACACTCTGGCATTGCCGGTAAAATGAAATATGGACTCGTCGACACCGGCGGTCTTGACGATGCACCCGTTCCGCGCAATATTTCCGGACAGAACCGCCAGGCCGCCGTCCTTGAAATAGCAGTGGTCCATATCCCGGATGCATCCGGATTCGCGATCCGAATCCAGTTCCGGGTAGTAGGTTTCCTGGGACGCCAGTTCCAGATTTCTTCCTTTCGCGCCCGGTGCGCTCAGGTACAGCTTGCGGGCTTCTTCCGAAACCGTAGGCCGGCAAATGTCATAGGCATCCAGAATGCTCTTCAGGCTGGGCGCATCCACCCGCCCTACTGACGTATCGATTAACCTCGCCCGTTCAAGCTCGCCCATGATTGCCATGATTCCGCCCGCCCGGTTCACATCTTCAAGGTGAAAGGACGAACTGGGAGCCACCTTGCATAAAACTGGTATTTTTCGCGAAAGCCGGTCGATATCGGACATTGTAAAATCGACCTCCGCAGCCTGGGCGATCGCAAGCAGGTGCAGAACGGTGTTTGTGGAACCGCCCATGGCTATATCCAGGGACATGGCATTGAGGAATGCCTGTCGTGTGGCAATCGATCGCGGAAGTACCGATGTATCGTCTTTTTCGTATCGGGCATGAGCCAACGCCACAATCCGCCTTGCAGCCTTTTCGAAAAGGTTGATGCGGTTTTTATGGGTTGCCAATACGGTCCCGTTTCCGGGAAATCCCAGCCCTAAAGCTTCCGTCAGGCAATTCATCGAGTTTGCGGTAAACATTCCCGAACAGGAGCCGCAGGTAGGACAGGCGGCGACTTCAAGATCGGCGATTTCCTCGTCGGAAACGGAAGGATCCGCCGCCATGACCATGGCGTCAATCAGGTCATACCGGTTATCCCCTACCAAGCCTGCCTCCATAGGGCCGCCGGAGACGAAAATTGCAGGTATGTTCAACCGCATGGCCGCCATCAGCATACCGGGGGTAATCTTGTCACAGTTGGAAATACAGATCATCGCGTCGGCCTGGTGGGCATTCACCATATATTCCACGCTGTCGGCGATCAGTTCTCTCGAGGGGAGGGAGTAAAGCATGCCGTCATGCCCCATGGCAATCCCGTCGTCGATCGCGATAGTATTGAATTCGGCTGCGAAGCAACCCTGCTCTTCGATGATTTTTTTTATCCTCTGGCCGATATCGTGCAGATGCACATGTCCGGGAACGAACTGCGTAAATGAGTTGGCGATCGCAATGACGGGTTTGCCCATCTGGTCTTCGCGCATCCCGTTGGCGCGCCATAGGCTGCGTGCTCCCGCCATGCGACGTCCTTGCATGGTAACGGCGCTTCTTAGTTTCGTTGCCATATTCCCCCCCATAATTGGTGCCAGGCACCATTGGCACCATATCCTGATTGTATGGAAATATTTACCTCATCGTGATTGTGATTCTGGTGTCAATGTTGCCTGACACCAATTATGAATCCCTATTCGCGTGAACGATGCTCTTCCATGCAAGAATAGCAAATACCGCCAGGAATATTCCCAGAAGAAAGCGATCTTCCTGGGTTCGAACAGGCAGCAGAACATACAGGCCGACGATAACCAGGACCAGGTAGCAGCCCAGGGCAATCAGCAGCCTGGGCGGCAATTGCTTGATTTTTTCAAAAAAAGGCTTGCTCATTGGGACCGCCGCGTGCCGTATCTACTTTTTCTCCAAGCTGTCCGCTACAAGGGACGCAATATCGATTACGGTCATCGACTCATCATAATTCAGCAGCTTGACCGAATCCTGAAGCATGTGCATGCAGAAGGCGCATCCGGTCACGATAGTATCCGCTCCCGCTGCATGGGCCTGGTTGACCCGCAGGTTGTTGATCCGCTCTCCTCGCTTGAGGTCCATAAAATAATGGCCGCCGCCGGCTCCGCAACAAAGGCTCTTCGTCCTGCGATTCTTCATTTCCAACAAATCGATTCCCGGAACCGCCCGGGCAACTGCGCGCGGCGCGTCGTAAATATTCTGGTAACGGCCCAGGTAACAGGGATCGTGATAAACAGCTTTTCTGCTTTCGCCCTGGATTGGCTTGAGCCCCTTGAGATCCAGCATCTCCTGTATGAACTCGCTATGATGCACGACATTGAAGTTACCGCCGAACTGACGGTATTCATGCTTCAATGTATTGTAGCAATGGGGGCACCCGGTCAGCAGGACCTTGAATTCGCGCTGCTTCAACAGTTCCACCTGTTCCTGCGCCGCCATCTGGAAAAGCATTTCCTGCCCCATGATGCGGGCCGGGTCGCCGCAACACTTCTCATCCTCGCCCAGAACGCCGAAATCAATGCCGCATTCTTCCATTAGCCGGCACAGATCACTGGCGATCCTGTGTTTCTGCGGATCAAACGCAATGATGCAGCCGATCCAGTACAGCACGTCTACCTTTTCACCCGGAGCGACCGTGCGCACGCCCCACTCCCGTATCCAATCGGCCCGTTCGGACCGAGGTCCGAACGGATTTCCATTGGTTTCGAACAGCCTCATGGCCTGTCCGGCTTCTTCCGGAATGCGGCCCTGGATCAGGACTTCGTTGCGGCGCAGTTCCATCAGGGTATCGACGTGTTCGATCAGAGCGGGGCAGACTTCCATACAGGCGCTGCAGGTCCGGCAATGCCAGATGAATTCTTCGTCGAAGACTTTGCCGACAATATCGGAAATCTCAGGTGCGGCATCCGGATTCGCTTTCTTCGCCGCTTCATAATCGTCGAGTGAGCTCTTCAGACGCGCTATCAGCTGCCTGGCGGAAAAGTAATCCTTATCTGCGAGGTATGCCGGGCAGACCTCGTCGCAGCGGCCGCAGGAAACGCAGGTATCGAGATCTAGACGCTGCTTCCAGGTAAACTCATCCGCTTTTTGGATCCCGATCTGGAAATCTTCTTCGTCCTCCACGCTCTCCATAAGTTTTTCAATATCCTCACGGCGCAGTTCGCCCCGAGGGTTCAATTTCGAGAAGAAAACATTCGTTGGCAGCGACAGCAGGTGAACGAACTTGGTATAGGGAATAAGGGCAATCCAGCCAAGAGCGAAAAGCGTATGGAGCCACCATGAAGAGGCATGTAAAGTTACCCCGGTATCATAGCCGGTTCCTTCAAACAATCCTGAGATCCCCATTCCCACAAACGACAGCGGTGCCCACGGATCGCCCAGAAACGCTATACGCAATCCCTCAACCAGGTAGCCTGTAACCACCATCGCTGCGATCAACAGCAGAACATAGGTGTTTTCTCCAGTATGAGGTAGAGTTTCCGGTTTCCGGATCATGCGTCGATAGATCGCCATCCCGACGCCGATGAGAATAAGAATGCCGGCCAGTTCGGAAGCGACCGAAAAGAAGACATAGACGAAACCCTTAAAGATACTGAGGTTCAGCCCGAAAAGGTGGTTCATGTCGTACTGAACCATGATTATCAGGGTCGTAACAAACAGGACTACGAAGGAATAGAAAATAAAACAGTGCAGGATGGATGGAAAATTTGAGTTTCGGACCTGTTTCTGCAGGAAGATTTCACGCAGGAGAATTATAAGGCGTTTTCCCCAATCGGCTAAACGCTCTTTATCCTCTTTACCCCGCCGCCAGAATTCTATCCTTTTATACATTCCCCAGGCAAAGACAGCTACGGCCGCTGCAAACAAAACATACATTAACCAGACCGCGTTAATGTTCCACATTAACGGCCGGGTTGCTTCCGAAAGTGGTGGCATCATTGCTAAACCCCTCTACAATTAACAGATCCAAGCAGGATAGTGAAGAACTCCGACCATAGGTCGGAGCTTCTTCCTAAGGANNGGTAAAAACGGTGATGGATCAATTCTCTCAAATACCGACTGTTCTTCCCCAATTACTCCGGAATCATCCCCACTCCGGCATTTCGAAGGCCGATTTTACACTAACTTCATGGTTTCATAGCTTAATATTACTTTGCGTTATCGAGTAACGTTTTCAGCCGAGAGAAAATCGGGCACGTTTTTATCCTAAAGCAAGGAGGATACCCATGAAAGTCGTAGCCTTCAACGGCAGTGGCAGAAAAAACGGCAATACTTTAATTCTTCTTCAAACGGTGCTCAAGGAACTGGAGCACGAAGGCATTGAAACCGAACTGATACAAATGGCCGGCGCCCCGATCCAGGGTTGCGCTTCCTGCTACAAGTGCATGGACCGGAAAAACATGCAATGCGCCATCGACGATGATCCATTCAACGAGTATTTCGCAAAAATCAGCGCATCAGACGGTCTTCTCCTGGGATCCCCGGTCTATTTTTCCGATATCACAGCCGGGATGAAGGCCCTCATCGAAAGGACAGGATTCGTCGCCCGGGCGAACGGAAACCTGCTCAGAAGAAAAATCGGCGCGGGCGTGCTGGCAGTGCGCCGTGCCGGCTCCAATCACGCCCTGTCGAGCCTCAACTACCTCTTTCTTATCAGCGAAATGATTATTCCCGGATCGAACTACTGGAATATGGCCATCGGCAGGAAGCCCGGAGAAGTCTGCGACGACGCGGAAGGTCTCCAGACGATGAAAATCCTGGGCGTCAATATGGCCTGGCTCCTGAAGGCTACAGCCCAATCGAGATGACGTAATAACGGGGGCATGGACTTATCGGATATTACGAACTCCTTGGCAATATGAAAAATGCTGGGAACGAAGGCAGTTCGTCATCGCCGTTTTGGAGATCACTGGCCAATTTTTTTTCATTCTCATTCCAACCGGTGATACTGCTGCAGTTCCGGATCCCAGCGGAAATGAATGCACGTTTCACAGGGAGGGTCCGCACCCTGAACTCTGATCATGTCCGGAGTCCATCCCTGGCGGAAATGAGCAACGCATTTGGCGATAATCGGATAGGGGTAGGAGAAGTCGATTATCATTATCGGGGCAGGAGAGATGCTGTCGAGGACGGCCAGGAGAGCTGTTGTGGGTGCGGCGCGTTCCTCGAACTGGGCGTCTTTACGTATCCAAAGATAGCAAATATTAAACACAATGAACGTAATTATGAATGCCTGTCGAAAAAGTCGACTTGGAGTTCGCGCGACAGCCCATGCCATAAATGCCATCAATCCTATGGAGGCCATGTAGACATGACGGCTTGGCAAATGATTGTCGTAGGTCAGAAACAGATAGGGCAGCATCGCGACGACCAGGAAAGAAAGAGCACGCATAAAAGCGGACAGGGGAATCCAGCGGCCGGCGATCCAGCGGTTCGCGATTACCAGAATATAGATCCACGGCCAGATCAAACGGTGAAGACTCCTCAGCAGAACTTCGATCGCGTGCGATCCGAATTCATATATATGGGCCTGTATCATAGGATTGTTCGACGATACCCATATAAAGACGGCAGCAAATGCCAGTGTCGGCGGAACGAAAAGTAAGTATTCCCTCCTCATCCCTATCCTGTTTCGGAACCAGTCCATAAGCAGGATCAGCGGAATGGCGACCGGTGCCGATTCCTTGGTTACCAGCGCGACACAGTAAATCAGCGCACATAACAGATAACGGTCCCGGGCCCACAAGACAAGCATCGCCAGTACCGAGAACGCGAGCATCACCTCCGCCGACGCGGACAACCACATGATGGCTTCCTGCGGTGCCTGAAAGACCGAAAAAAGGCATGCGGCCAGGAAGCATTCCGAGGGTGGACGCCCCAATAAAAGCATCAATTTCCAAAGCAGGAGGCAATTCAGGAAATGTATGAAGAGCGGAAAGATGTAATAGAAAGCGGCCCTGTCTCCGAAAAGGCTTTCACCGGAAGCGAGCATAACGAAGGTCGTAACCCGGAAGTTCTGTGGCGGAATGGAAAACAGGTACGACGGGTCTGCACGAAATTTTGCGGCGGACACCAGGTTATGGAAGTCGTCGGCGATGAAGCCGTTATTGAAAGATGGAGCGTAGGCAACGATGCAGAGAGTTGCAAGAAAAAGCGCCATNNATAAGTGACCGGATATTATTAAATACAGTATTTGCACCGCAGCCGGCACACTGCAGAGTACCGGCCGCGATTTTACTACGGGCAGGAAAAAGAAAAAGGATTTTTTACCAAACTGACGCGTTGACCATTCGTAATGGCCGAAGCAGGGGCGAGAAAGACCTACGGTCACAAAACAAAATTCAAGTGAAACTGATACCGTACCTTAAAACAGATTATCTACAGAAAAAGGATACGAGGCTTCGGCTTCACAGAGCGGGAACCTTCCTACCGCATTTCAGCACAGTATCTTGCAAAAGAGTTCTGTTCGGCCACGCCCATTCCCGTCTACACCATCTAGACGGAAATGAAGCCGTAAAACATTCAACCGACAAGGTTTCTATGTGTGCGAAATAGGAGCCCGGTGGATTACCAGCGAATGGTTACGCGATATGATCCTCTGTTGTCGGGAAGATAATCATCATTGATGCCGATATACAGGCGCCCGGTTTTGTCTGTATTTATGATCGTCTGTACTCGCGAACCGATAAAGAAGCAATCGGAATATTGGTCATTGCGATACTGGACTTTGGCTATAACTGCACCCAGTGACTTGTCCGGCATCGGGTATCGGGATGTATCGGCTTTGTTGCCATAGATGCCATCGGGACCTGCGCTGCGTTCCCCGATCTTAATCCAGCCTTCCGTGATAACGTCAATCCGTGCATTGCGTTCCAGCTCAATGCCCGTATCGGTCCATGGCTCTCTGGCATCCACTTCAATAGTTTTTTCGTGCTGTATCCGTTTTGGTGAAGTTTCAGATGGATAGCCGGATATGCGTTCTGCCGAAATGCTAACGCGAAACGAACCGCTGTTGTCTCGGATATAAGAATCATTGATCCCGATATACAGGCGTCCGATTTGATCCTCTTCAATACCCATTGTTTTACTTGAACCGATAAAGAAGTATTCCGATTCACGCCCATTCCGATACTGCACTTTTCCAATCAACGCACCAAGACCTTCCTCAGGCATCGGACATCGCGACCTATCGTCTTTGTTGTCGTGAATGCCGTTGGGTTGAGCGCTGCGTTCTCCAATTTTAATCAAACCTTCAGTCGTAATCTTAAGTTCCACGCTTCGCTCGAGATCTATGCCCGTGTCGGTCCATGCCTGCTTGGCGGGAATATCGATCGTCTTGTCGATTATCATACTGCGATAGGAATCCCTTCGGGAATACCGGGTGCCGCGGGTATCGGGATCGATATCCGGGCGATCGGGAACTACACGCGAGACGTATCTGACCGGATACGAATCATGATCTCCCAAACTGGTTTCGATGATGAAAGAACCGTTTTCGAATCCGATAAAGGTACCTTTAATAATGCTCCCGTCCCTAAGATAGATTGTGTCTGCAATCACAACGCATGCAAAAACCAGCAGCATCGTCAGGAAAACAAAGATTTTTCGCATAATATTTCCTATTCGCTGAAACAAGTTTGCTTCTGGAGCGAATGCCTCCTGAAAATGGTTGAGAATCCGAATACCCGCCCTGCGCAGAAAATTTAATCACCAAGACCATTACCCGGATAAAAACAGCAAGGGGTTTGCGGATCCTGAGTCCACGCGTAAAATGATCCCCTCTATCACTCATCGACATTACTCACTGCAACTTTTTTCATTTCATTGATTTTATCCGGAAACCGGCAGGGGGGATAAGCGCCTGTTCTTGAATCGGGATTTACTTACTGGATAAATAGAATTCATAAAAAACGCGTAGAGCTTCCGAAAAGGTTACAAGAACCGGAATCCGAAGGGGGGAGATTATCCCCTGATCAGGGAATAATTCCATAACATTAATGTTATCCTTTGGAGCATTAGTGCCGATACTAGAGTCATATTAAAAGCTGACAGGGGGAATTCCAAACGGATTTCAAAGGCTTCTGATTAAGCTATTCCATAAAGGATTTGCAGATGACTGTTCATAGCAGGATCTCAAAGGATCGCAGAAGTAGTTCTCGGGTCGTTGAACTCCTTGACTGCTATTTCAGGTGCGGGGATTCAACCTATAGTGCCGTTATTTTAAATTTGTCTCAAAAGGGAGCCCTGCTTTCATCCCGATTCGAGGTGACGAAAGGCAAAACAGTCGAAATAACCATTCATTCGGAACACTTGAATAGAAAATTAATGCTGAACGGAATTGTAGAGCGCAGCAATAGAGATTGGACAGAATGCAGCCAGTTGAAAAGGTTCGTCGTTCGCTTCAGCCACACTCCCCTGGACCTTCTCAATCTTCTCGGCAAACTTTACGCAAAATAAATCAAAAATTTACCGGTACTCTCATACCGGGAAGTATGTTCTGGTCGCCATTTCACTCAGAATTTTTTGATCTCCTCGATCAAGCATGCCCGTTTTACACAGCAGTATCTTAAAAGCAACTTTCTCAACTGAAAATACGACGGGGATTATCGACCATCATTGTATGGATCTGGCTGTCAGTCACACCTTGCGCCTTCAGGGCGGGAATTACATCGTCACATATGTGCAGAAAACTCCAATTAGGAGCCTTGCTCTTTAAACTATCCTCCGGGATCCAGTCCATATAACAGGCCGCATCTTGGGACAGCACCATATTGCCGGCATGACCCTTTCGACAAAGGCGGGCAACGGTATCGACACGTTTCCCGAAAGAGAGAATGGGATCGATCCCAAACCGGTCCATGCCGAGGTAAGAACCCCGCTGCATCATCTTTTCCAGATAATCCAGATCGGTAGTGTCTCCCGAATGCCCGATGATCACCCGGGAAAGGTCGACACCTTCCTCCCTGAAAATACGTTGCTGCTCAAGACCACCCCGGGTTTCAGCATGGGAATGTGTTGAGATAGGCGCCCCTGTTATCCGGTGCGTTTGCGCCACAGCCCGAAAGGATCGCTCCGCGGCGGGAGTCATGCCCCGGATATCAGTCGCACACTTCAGGATGGCGGCCCGAACTCCAGTGCCTTCAATACCCTCCTGTATGTCCCGGACAAACATATCAACCATGAATTCAGCAGGAATAGTCGGAGGGCCCGAATCCCGTAAAGTGGGAAAAGAAGCAAGATCATTGCAGATATAAGTCCCTGTCGCAACAAGGATGTTGAGATCGACCTGAGCTGCAATACGTTGAATGCGAGGGATATAACGCCCCAGTCCCAGGACGGTCATGTCGACGAACGAATCAATCCCGCTCGATTTCAATGCCCTGAGCCGTCGGACGGCATCCCGCACCCGGCCGTCCTCGTCTCCCCACGTTTCCGGATAGTTGCTTTTTGTCACCGGGGAGAACACAAAGATATGTTCGTGCATGAGTGTCGCACCGAGTGCGGACACATCGATGTCCCCTCCAACGGCGTGTACTTTTGCCATCACGATTTATTCGCGCCGCAGATTCTGAAGAAACATGGCTCGGAGTTTTTCCACTTCAGGCTCTAAGGATGCGCGCAGGTCATCCAGATCCTTGTTTAGAGATTCATTCTCCGTGAGGTTGGGTCTTACGGCAGACCCGGAGATTCCAAGGGATACCAGCTTTTCTCTTTCGGAGACTTCATATGCCTGAATTGTCCGTTTTTTTCGCTGTTGGAAATCATCAAGAATCCGGGCCCAGGCTGCGTTCGCTTTCTCCTGTATCCCTTCCCTTCCTCCCGCCAGAAGGCACAGCCCGCCCAGGGCCTTGACTGTGGTTGAAAGATCGTCAAGCTGTATCGACCGGCAGAAGCATGAAATTAAAGCCCGAATTACAATACGCCCCGAATCGTCCTTGTACCGGCTGATTTCTTCCGGAAGGCTCTCCTCATCCATGATGCCCTGCAAAAACTTGTTGGCCAGCGCTTCGCCGACAGGCCGGTATTCCTTCTCCCTCTGTTCGGCGATATCTTCGGCGGTCAGTTCCGGCAAACCGGAAAGCCTCTCCATGGCTATCTCCAGCGCGCTTTTTACTCTCTCATCTTCCACTTCATTCTCCTGATCCATACGATATTGCCTAATAATAGCTCATTATAATTTCGAAATTTTCCCTTACATCGTCCGCACCCTGGATGAATCCCGGGTGTCCGTAAGGGTGCCCGCACAGGAGATATTCGATATCGAGTCGGGCCAGCCTTTCGATACTCTCGCGCAGCATATTGGAACTGCCGCCTGGAAAATCGGTTCGACCGGTGCTCCGGTAGAAAATACAGTCCCCTGCTATTAGCACTTTCCGATAAGGCCAGTAAACGGTGATATGGCCCGGTGAATGCCCGGGAGAATGCAATATTTGAAGATCGTATTGCCTCCCGGAGACCGTTTCCATCATTCCGTCCTGAAGGTAAATATCCACTCTGCCGCCCAGTATTTGCAGCATCTCTTCGTCCGCGCGGTGCATGGCAATCAATGCGTGCGTTTCTTTTTGAATCGACACCGCTGCCTCGCAGTGGTCGGGATGTCCGTGCGTTAGGATCACAAGACCGATCCTGTCATAATCCACCCCGTCATGTTTCATTTCCTGCGCCAGCCTTTCAAGGCCCGGCTCGCGATAGGACGGAGTCATGACGTGTCCCGGATCGACAACCAGGTGTCTCCCCTCATTCAGGACACTTTCAAAGAGGCAGGTATTGCAGTTATTGTCGTTTCCCCGCCACAGATAAACATGGAAATTGTCGAATACATTCATTAAAACCTATCCAGCGGGCTTACGCCCTTGAAATTTTTCTGTTTATGCAGAATTCAGATCCCGGAAGCTTGAGAAAAGTATCGGATTCTTTAGCATCGGGAACTCCTGGCATCCGACCGCGTGCAGAAAACACAGCCTCTATAAGGCCCGGCAAAGCTCTGCATCCATTCCAAGCTCCCCCATCCCGCTCCCCGCTCATGCTTTTAAACGGGAAACCGGAAACGAAAAGCCTCGCGGGATGATTTCGCACAGGATCAGTATATTCTCCCAGATTCCACCTCCAGAAGCCCCGGATTTGAACCGGAAGAATTATACAGCCGCATAAACGCGCAAAACATAACCTAAACATACAGTTAACAGACACAAAGATCATATCAACCCGCCAACCTAGGCGCAACCGATGGGTATGGCACTTCCGCTTTACACTTGACCGGAATGGTTCTTCCTGAGATATGTAAATGAGCGGTTCGTTCGAACCGTCGTTAAGCCGGAACAGCGGATCAACGGGGAGCAGCTCAAATGGAAGACAGATATGTGAAAGAACGGGAACGATCGAAAATACCCGACGAATACAAATGGAACCTTAGCGATATCTATCCGGACGACCCTGCATGGAAGGAGGCGAAGAAGAAACTGGTTTCGGACATGCCCCGGATTTCCGGCTTCAAGGGAATTCTATCCGAAAACCCGGATAGGCTTTTCTCCTGCCTCGATCTTGTCTATTTTCTCAGGAAAGAATATGTGCGTCTTGCCTGTTACGCCAGCATGCAGTCGGACCTGGACACCCGCAATGCAGAATATCTCGCGATGGACCAGGAAATGGGACAAATAGGATCAGACCTCACGGCCCTGTATTCCTTCGTCGAACCGGAAATCCTGAAAATAGGAGCGGAAACAATCGATCGTTTCTTAAATCAGGACTCCAGACTGGAAGTGTACCGGCACATATTTGACGACATACTAAGGAAAAAGGACCATACCGGCACCGAGGGTGAGGAAAAAATTATTGCCGAAGCCAACCTGATGGCCGATTCGCCGGTCAGCATCAACAATATTTTCTCCAATGCTGATTTTCCTTACCCGGAAGTCGAACTGCAGGACGGAACATCCGTCCGTCTCGATCCGGCCGCTTTCGGACTCCACCGGCGCTCCCCGGTTCGCGAAGACCGCAGGAAGGTTTTTGAAGCATACATTGGAAAATTCCACGAATTCCGCAGGACTTTCGGAGCGCAGCTTTCGGCCGAAATAAGAAAAAACCTCTTTTTCACCCGTGCACGCCATTACGGATCGTGCCTTGAACGCGCTCTTGACGTTTACAACATTCCGGTTTCCGTCTATAAAAACCTCATTGAAGGAGTTCAGGGAAATCTCGAAACGCTTCACCGGTATCTGGGTGTTCGCAAACGATTGCTGGGATTGGATGATTTGCATTACTACGATCTTTACGCACCGGTCGTAAAGGAAATCGATCTTAACTATCCCTATGAGGAAGCGGTCGATCATGTACTGGCTTCTCTTGAACCGCTTGGAACCGACTACCTGGATACAGCGCGGCGGGCGCTTTCGAATCGCTGGATCGACGTGTATCACAACGACGGGAAACGGTCGGGTGCCTATTCCAACGGGTCCGTCTATGACGCACATCCCTATATGCTTCTGAATTATAACGGGAAGTACGACGATGTGAGCACTCTCACCCATGAACTGGGACATACGATGCACAGCTTCCTGACCAACAGAACCCAGCCATACCCGCTGTCCAATTATTCCATTTTCGTTGCGGAGGTCGCGTCAACATTCAACGAAGCTCTGCTGCTGCGCCACATGCTGGGAATAGAAAACCGTGAAGAGGTCCGGCTCTCCCTGTTGTGCAACTACCTGGACAACGCGCGGGCTACCGTTTACAGGCAGGTACAGTTTGCCGAATTCGAACTGAAAATCCATGAAACGGTTGAGACAGGAGCGGCTCTGACCGGAGATCTCCTGGATTCTCTTTACGAAACAATCGCACGTAAATACTACGGTCACGATCAGGGGATCTGCCTCGTGGATGATGAAATCAAGTCGGAATGGGCTTACGTTCCACATTTCTACTATAACTTCTACGTCTATCAATATGCCACGTCGTATACTGCATCCGCAGCGTTATCAGAACGCGTCCTCTCCGGGGACAAGGAAGCCAGGATCGGATACCTGAATCTGCTGGCATCCGGGGGCTGCGACTATCCGATCGAACTGTTAAAAGGGGTCGGGGTGGATATGACAACCGCTGAACCGCTTGAAGCAACCCTCGTCAGCATGAACAGGATTATGGATGAAATTGAAAAAATAGCTCCGGAATGAACCTTTTCTGATACAGCGACATTCTTAGTCATCCGAAATGTAAATAGAAGCCGGGAGGCGGAATCCAGGCGAAGCGGGATTCCCGGATATGGAAAAATTTATTTTTGCAATTTTCAATATTGTATTACTGTATTGGTGCGGGAAACAGATAGAGAATCCTCTTCATTTCCTTTTGGGATTTGAAGTTTCATTTTAAGTCTTAACAGAGATTACTGATGCTCAAAAAAGCTCGTCAAATTGCCGTATTTATCGTAGGCAGCACCGTTATTCTTTTCGGCATCGCCCTGCTTGTACTGCCCGGTCCTGCTGTTGTTGTTATCCCGATCGGTCTGGCCATCCTGGCAACCGAATATGCATGGGCCCGTCGATGGCTCCGGATCATCCGGGAATCCGCGGAAAAAGGAGTCGACAAATTAAACCTACGATCGTTTTTTTCCCGGGCCCCCTATAAAAACAAGAAGTCTGACGATACCTCGCTGTAGGAAAATGCCGTCAAACAGACATCAACTCGATTGAGAAAAACAATCGAATTCCCAGGGAGGCGCATGATGTCCGATTCCCAGCTATGGTATATGTCTATCGGGGGGCATCACGTCGGACCGGCCGGCACCGAAGAAATCATCTCCAGCATCCGCACCGGAAACATTCAGCCCGACACCTATGTCTACACCCAGGGCATGCGTAACTGGTCCAAACCAAGTGAAGTGGAATTGTTCCATCCGCATTTCGATGAAAAACCACTACCCCTGCAAATACCCAAAGCACCCGGTAGAACCGCTCACGAAATAGACTTTAAAATAGTCGGGGAGGAGCTTCAATTTGTCGAAGTGGAATTGGACCCCGGAGAAAGTGCCATTGCCGAAGCCGGAGCTTTGATGTACATGACACCCTCAATTGAGATGATCACCGTATTCGGGGACGGTTCATCGGAAAGCGCTTCTTCGGGAATCGTGGAAAAGCTTCTGGGGGGCCGGCAAGCGACTGCTGACCGGGGAGAGTCTCTTCATGACGACCTTCACCAATACAGGGCGTGACAAGCAGCAGGTCGCATTCGCAGCTCCTTATGCGGGGCGAATTGTTCCCATGGATCTTGCCAACCTGGGGCATTCGCTAGTTTGCCAAAAAGATTCCTTTTTATGTGCAGCGCGCGGTGTATCCATCGGGATAGCATTCCAGCGCAAAATCGGTGTAGGTCTGTTCGGAGGAGAAGGTTTTATCATGCAGAAGCTCGAAGGGAACGGCCGCTGCTTCGTTCATGCCGGCGGTACTATCCAGAGCTTCGACCTGGCCTGCAGGACAAACTCTGCGCGTGGATACGGGATGTATCGTGGCGCTCCAATCCAGCGTTGCGTACGATATACAGTATGTCGGAAAAATCAAATCAGCCCTTTTCGGCGGCGAGGGTCTCTTCTATGCCACCCTGACCGGTCCCGGTAGAATCTGGCCGCAGTCCCTTCCATTCAGCCGCCTCGCGGACCGCATTTACAAAGCGATTCCATCCCTCGGCAGGAGCGGGAAAGGCGAAGGGAGCGTTTTAGGGTCCATCGGAATCGGAAATTTACTCAGCGGGGATTGATCCATGGGGCCGGGATCGGCCGTGGATCCAGCGGTATACGGCATCACCGGACTCTTCTCCCTGTTGACGCTTCAGGCGGAGTGTTTCCAGATCCCGATGCATAATCCTGAACACATCGCTCATGAGGCGATGCTTCTCCCCCTTGCAATAGGGTGTCAGATCGATCGGCAAACCTATTCTTATACGGATGATCACGCCCGGATTCACTCTTAAAGTTTTTGGCAGGATGACGCGATAACTGCCCTCGAGTGAGATCGGAACAAGGGGAACTCCTGTCCGCAGGGCCAGGGCGAAAGCACCGCTATGAAATTTCCCGAGGTCGCCCGTACGGCTTCGGGTTCCCTCCGGAAACGCAATGGCACTGATCCCGTTGCGTATCTCATTTGCGGCCCGGATGATGCTTTTGGCGGCATCCCTCGGATTCTCCCGGTCTATCGGAATATAGCCCGATCGCCGCATATGCCACCCCATGAAAGGCACCTTGAAAAGGGATTTTTTTGCCACCCAGCGGAATTGGATAGGAAGGTATGCGGCCAGGCAAAGGATATCGTGCAGACCACTGTGGTTGGCGACAAATATCACAGGATGGCGGGAATCAATATTTTCAATCCCCTCGATTATAACCCGCGCACGACTGAGCCAGAGATTATCGCGCGACCACCGGCGCATGCAGTAGTGCTGTAGCCTGCCATTTCCGGAAAAAATACTGCTGAAAATTGATACCGTCGCCCAGAAAACCGTACTGATCGCACAACCGGTCCAGCACCATATCGTGAAAGCTCCGGATTTATACTCTTCCATCCCGCAGACTTTATCATATCGGGCGCAGACTGTGCCGTCACAAATTCATGAAATATTTTAAGGATTTTTATAAATATTTATCTGTATACGTCCAAAATTTACTTATATATTTTAGCCGCCATAAATCCAATAAAGTTGGTGTTTTCTCGATTTGTGCATCCTGTATCGGGATTCCACCGGGCTTTTCCGGCGACCTGTCCGGCATAATCCGGCCGAATCCTCGATTCGGCTGAAGGCAAAGCCGGAAGCCTGAAAGGGGATAGCTTTGGAAAAGTCCCTTAATATTGTAATATTCTAGTTTGGAACCGGGTAATTCAGCCGCAATCGGTCTATTTGAAACCCTGCAGGCATAGCAATTATCCTGTTTATAAAAAAAAGACGAGCAAATCTCGATTCTTGATCTTATAAGGTTCGTTGAGAAGTATTACAGAGTGATGGAGAATGTAAACACAGGTAGCCATTTTAATTAAAAGTTTACTTAGGGAGGGAACAAGGTGTTCGAGGTTACAGAAAAAGCAAGCGATATGATTAAAAACTTCCTGAAGGATAGGGAGGAATTGCCTGCCATCCGTTTGATGCTGGCTCAAGGTGGGTGATCGGGCCCCCAATTGGGATTAGCTCTGGATGAGCTAAGAGATGATGACGAGTCTTTTGATGATCGGGGACTTACCTTCGTAGTAGAAAAAGAATTTTACGAAAAAATAAAGCCCGTAAGTATTGATTACGTGACGACAACAACCGGCGAGGGATTTGAGATTTCGTCAAATTTGCCGAAACCCGAAATTCCTTGCGGCTCTTCCTGTTCCTGCTGAAATAAATAAGGAAATAAAAAAACCGGCACAACGCTTAAAGTGCCGGTTTTTTTGCCAACCCAGCCCGCATTTTTCTAAATCTTTCAAGTTCGTCTAATAAAATGCTTTGTCCAATTAGGGATCGGCTAAAAAAAACACCCGAGCCATCAAACCGGTTCGGGCGTTTTTATTCCGAATCCCTGCCTTCAATGCCGGGCAGGGCGTGAAGAACTCCGACCTACGGTCGGAGTTTCTTCCCAAGGAAAAAGCCATGGGGGCTTCCGCCCCCAAACTCCCAACGGACATTCATCCCCAGCCTTTGGCTGGGACCCCAGCCAGAGGCTGGGGCATTCTGGCTTTTTCCCGTAAAGGTCCAACAAAATTTAATTGTTCAGGCTCATGTAATAATCCATGAGGATCTTGGCCACTTCGGGGCGCGAAAACTCAACCGGAAGGGATTCGCCCCTGGAGAGCATCTCGCGTACCTTCGTTCCTGAAAGGAAAACGTAGTCCTCCTTGGTGTGATCCGGATGATCCCGCATCATGACCACCTTGTTAAGTTTCTTGGAATATGCGGTATGATCCGCTTCGAAGATCTTGATGAGCAGCGCGCCTTCCGGCACCTCTTCATGAAAGATCGTCTGGGCATCGAATCCGCCGTAATAGTCGCCCACACCAGCATGGTCTCGGCCTACAATCAGGTGAGTGCACCCGGTGTTTTGACGGAACACGGCGTGCAGAACCGCTTCCCGGGGCCCGGCATAGAGCATGTCGAATCCATAGCCGGTGATCATGACCGTGTTCGGTTCGAAGTAGAGTTCTACCATTTTGCGGATGGACGCATCACGGACGTCAGCCGGGATGTCGCCCTTCTTGAGCTTCCCGAGAAGCATATGGATCAGGATACCGTCCGCATTCAGCTGCTCGTAAGCCATACGGCACAGCTCTTCATGGGCGCGGTGCATGGGATTCCGGGTCTGGAAGGCTACGACCTTTTCCCATCCCAGCTTGGCCATCTCTTCGCGGATCTGGTATGCAGTACGGAATGTTTCGGGGAAATCCGTTTCGAAGTAGGAATAGTTCAGGACCTGGATCGAGCCTGCGATACCCACCTTCCCCACGGAATTGAACGCCTGAACACCGGGGTGATTCTCGTCCAAGGTCCGGAAGATCTGTTCGGTCATCATCTTCATCTCATCATCGGTGTATTCCGCAATCTCTTCCACATCAATGATAGCGATGGCCGGGTTGCCTTCCACGTTGGGATCCTTCAGGGCGATCCGTTTGGCGTCTTTCACAGCGGAGGCGTCCTCAACCATGCACAGAATCGGGACCGGGAAGAAGAGACCAGCCGTAGTGGTCATCTTCTCGGCCACGGACAGGGCATCGGCCTTCTTCATGTAGCCGGTAAGCGGGTTGAAATAGCCGCCGCCCATCATCACGGCGTTTGCCGCAGCCGCGGAACTGCCCAGGATGGAAGGAAGACTCTCGGCCTCTTTCTGTAAGGCGGCGCGACGAGCGCCATCCATTACATAAAGTGGATTCAATTGGTCGGAACCGTGAGGTTTGATCATGTGTAACTCCTTATTGTCAGCATTTTAGGGAATGGATAGGGATTCATAATAAAGTACTCATACTTAAGTTCGATTATTCCGGTTTTACTATCAGGTCAGATTGGAGGTGCCCCTCCAGGGTAAGGTCAAAATATTACGTATTTCAGATAATACAGTCAAAAGTTAATTTCGGCGCAACATTTCAGAATCCCGTCTTTCCAGAAATCACATCAGCAGGAAAGACCGAATATATTAACTCTGCTATTATAGACAGGCAGAGCTTGCGGTTATGGAATCGTCCGATCGGGGAAATACCATCAGCGGAGGTTCATACCCTTGACGCGACACCCATTACAAACGCTTATGAAAAAAAAATAATATCTTATTTGAATTAATGGCGTTATTTTCATGAATCCTATAGACATCATAAACGAGTATTATCAAACCGGATCGGAGGTTCATAAAATTGTTGTCCGGCACGGAGAAGATGTGACCCGCAAGGCCATCACGGTGGCCCACAAAGTACGTCACCTTAATCCCGATCTTGAATTCATCCGGGAAGCTGCCATGCTTCATGATGTCGCCATCTTTTTAACCAAAACGCCGAAACTGGGTTGTCATGGGAAATATCCTTATGTCTGCCATGGCTATCTGGGAAGAGAGCTTCTTGAAAACCGGGATCTGCCAAAACACGCCCTGGTCTGTGAACGCCATGTCGGGATCGGCATAACGGCGGAAGATGTCCGGAAACGCAAACTGCCTCTTCCGGGGCGGGACATGATGCCCGTCTCCCTAGAAGAGCGGATCATTTGTTACGCAGATAAATTTTTTTCGAAAAACGGGTGCCGGGCGGGAACAGAAAAGCCCGTTGCGGAGGTGCTGCGCAGCATCGCCCCCTATGGCAGAGATAAAGTAGCCACCTTCCGGTCCTGGCTGCAGCTGTTTGAAGCATAAACTCCCGTTATGGAGTAAAAGAAGTTTCCCATGCTTCCCGGCGAGGGAATCAGTCACGAAACACGGGACTAACCGAAAACGATTTTTCCGCCGGTATGACCGGTAATGACGGCAAGCAACATCATCAGCAGATAGAGAATCATCATCAGAATATCGACCGGTTCCGGCATTAGAACCCCCCGGACGGTATGGATATAAACGACCGCCGCAGTGTATACGAACAACAGCAGAGACATCGTCATCTTGAATACATAAAGACCCTTGGTGCTCGCAGCGTATTTGAAAATCCAGTGGAAGAATCCTGTCAGGATGGCCGGAACAGCGGTCAGCAAACCCGCTATGCCGAGGTAGTAACAGGTACGCTCGAAATGCACATTGCCGGTAAAATAGAAAAGAATGAGAAAAAACGGAGCAAGGGTCAAAAGCGCCTGGGGAAAATGTACGGTGATGGGGTGAGGGTGTTGTTTCAGAAGCAGCGCCGCCCACGCGGGTGAGTGTTTGACCTTGTCGCCTCCGGTCGCTTTTAGAATTCCCACCTGCCGGAATTTTTCCAAAACATCTTCTCCATGCGGCGCATTCTTGAGGGCATCCCCGAGTTCCTTTCCTGCTGCATGTCTTGCCATATGTTCCCCGGTTTTCCAAAGTTCACTGTCCGATAGATCGAAGACCTTTCCCCGGACCGCAACATAACAGGGACGACCTCCCTGCCCGTCGAATTCTCCAAGGTTTTTGGGATCGAAGTCTTTCATCCTATACACCCTCCCATTCATAACAGAAAAAATCGAAGGCAATGTTAAATCATGGATTGCCCTTTAATATCCGTTCAATTAATATCTTTGTCAAAAAGAAAAACCGGAGACCTTATGACATTTGATACCTCACGCAGGAAATTTCTTCAGGCGGGCTTGGCCCTGCCTGCAGCCGGCTTTGTTTTCTCCAATTTATTGACCGCCTCCAGAGTGCCGCAACCGACTGCCTATCGGATGCTGGGGAAAACCGGGCTGAAAGTCTCGACTGTAGGATCCGGAGTGGGTATTACCCCGGATCCTGAAGTCATCGCGCGCGCCATCGATCTGGGAGTCAATTACTTCGATACAGCTCGCGGATATGGAGCGGGCGAAAGCGAACGTATAACGGGCGCAGCACTCAAGGGGAAAAGAAGCAGAGTCGTACTGGCAAGCAAAACCGACGCCCGGACCATATCGGATGTGATGAAAGATATAGATGCCAGCCTCAAAACGCTCGACACGGAATACCTGGATATCTGGCACCTGCACTCCAGGGACACACCGGACACGATTACGGACGAAGCGGTCGAAGCCTGTCTGAGGATCAAGGAACAGGGAAAAGCCCGGTTTATCGGCGTCAGCGCACACGACATCAATGCCGTGGCGGATAAAATTCTGGAAACAGGCAAATTCGATGTCGTGCAGACAACCTACAGCTATGCGTTGAACGCGCCTTTTCGTCAGGCTTCCATTGCAAGGCTGCACGATGCCGGACTCGGGGTCGTAGCCATGAAAGTTATTATTGCAGTCGCAGGATTTGTCCCCAGGGACATTGATCTGAAAGATGACGGACCTCTGGCTGCCATAAAATGGGTTTTATTGAATCCCGCGATCTCTACGACCGTTCCTTATGTAAAAAACATAGGGGAACTGGAAATGAATGTCCGGGCGATGAGGGAACCCTACACTCCCACCGATGAAAAAATGCTTTATGTGCGCAATGAGATGATCCGCTCTGATTATTGTCGTATGTGCTATGAGTGCAAGGGACAATGTCCGAAGGGTGTGCCGGTCACCGATGAATTGCGTTTTCTGGCCTACAACGATTTCGGCGGCAACTACAGACAGGCGCGCGGGAATTTCATGCTTCTGCCGGAAAATATCCGAAAAGTGCGTTGCACCGACTGCTCATCGTGCACCATCCATTGCCCCAACGGCGTAGAGGTTCAAAACCGCCTGATCCGGGCCCAGGAACTTCTGGCATGAGTTGTGCGGCATCCCTCGCAGACCCTCTAATCACCGGGAACTTTCGTAGTCACGAGGGCAGGCTTCCGCTTCGGCGGGGCAGCGAATCGGCCGCCCGAATTAACGTTTCTGTTTAATCAGCGCATTCACCCAGTCGAGATTTTCCCGGATCATTTCCGGAATGGGAAGTTCGTACGGGCATCGGTCCATACAGTCCCCGCATTCGGTGCAATTACCGGCTTTCTCCCATATATCCTGGAACATGGGCTGGTCCAGTATCCTCTGGCCCATTCTTCGGACCATGGAACGCACGCCGAGGGCGAACTGAATGTATATTCCCGCCGTACAGGGCAGGCAGTAGTCGCAGCGACGGCAGAATTTGCCGTCAAATTCCGTGATGATTCCCCGGATCTTCCGATCTTCCTCCCCGGTGAGACGATAGTCGCCCAGAAACACTTTCCAGTTCTGATCGAAGTACGCCTTTTCTTCAATCCCCGCAAGTACCAGTAGATCCGGGCAGGTAAAAACCCACTTCAAAGCCGCCTCTGCGGCAGTGATGACACCACCGGATAGGGGCTTCATTGCGAGAATGCCCACCTCTTTTTCCCTGGCTTTCGGGATCACCTTTTCTCCTGCTGCAGGTTCCAGAAAGCTGTAGCAGACCATAATGGTTTCGAAAAGGCCGTCATCGACGATCTTTTCCAGCAGATCCAGGCTATGACTGGTGATGCCGACATGACCGATGATTCCCTGTTCTTTTGCCTTCAACAACCCGGACAAGGCTCCGTCAGGGGCCGTCACCCGACGATATTCTTCCTCGTTGCCGACAGCGTGACACTGATAGAGATCGATATAGTCGAGCCGGAGCTCTTTGAGGCTGGTTTCTATATCTTTCTGAATACCGTCGGCTGAACGGTTGAAGGACTTGGTGGCAACGACGGCTTTTTTGTCCGTTTCTGAGAGCGCCTTTCCTATCCTGCTTTCGCTGTTTGAATACATTCTCGAGGTATCAATAAAATTCATGCCCTTTTCCAGGGCGTGCAGCACAACCTCGACAGCTTGTCTCTCGCTTACCCGCTGAATCGGAATACCGCCGAATCCGAACCGGACGGCTTCAATTCCGGTCTTTCCTAAAACAATTTTCTTCATATTCCTACTCCCCGAAGCAAAACAGATCTATTTGAACATATCAGGGCCGTTTTCCCAAGGTCTGATACCTGCTTGTTCTATTCGGACAATCATGGGAAAATCCATGACCTGAGTCCGAAACACCGGCAGAAACGCCACGTAAGCCGTGGATTGTGCGGAACATGGCCTATTAAATGCAAGGGAGCGTTGAAGATGCGGAAAGCGTATCGCTTGACTTTGATGATTGCAGTGATGATCGCATTGTATCTTGGCTGGACTTTCTATTCGCGATGGAGCGACAACCAAGCTTTTAAACAACGCATGGAAAAGCTCAATACATCGCAGGAAAGTACCGTATCCAAGTCGTACGGAGGCGGCGAATTAAAGATACTGGGATTCTACGCCACACCGCCCGCTGTCCGCCCGGGCGAGAGCGCGCAGCTCTGTTACAGCGTGGCCAGCGCGGAAAGCGTTCGCATCGAACCGCATGTAGACAATGTCTGGCCCTCCTATTCGCGTTGCGTTCCGGTCACTCTCTCGAAGGAGACTACCTACAAGCTCATTGCCGAGGATGCGGACGGAAATACGGCTACGGCAGAGACAACCGTCGAGGTGATTCAGGATTGAACGGAAAACGACTTTTCAATTCCTGATTTCCATGCCTCCCATAATAGCAGTCCCTCGGATAATCAACCGTTTTTCGGTATTTTTCTGAGGACGGGTTTTATCCTCAACCGCTCCCAAAATCGGCAGGCAATCGATAACTATATACCAGTCATCAGGCACGCGTATTTCCCCGCCGCCCATTAAAATAAATAGATCCATTACGGCCTCTTTATCAATATCCGCCTCGCGCAAATCGATTTCGAATCCACCCATAACGGCGGTCAGGTCTCCACCCCTAAAATCGCGGGAACCGCATTTCCGTCGGAGTCCGCTGAGAATTGACGATACTTTCAGGAAAGATTCGGCCTTTTCGGCGTTACCGGCGCAGGAATCGGATCTTCCCCAGAATATAGCGTGATTCAGTACCATCATAACTCCGACTACAATGAGAATCAGGGGCCAGTAATCCCGAAAACTGACATGTATGATATAAAGTCTGTTCAACAACATAACCGAACCGACAATGACGAGAATGCTTCCTAAAATGTATCCGGTCCTCCGATGCGGCCGGATAAATTGCAACAGGCCCAAAACTATTAGAAGCGCAGGCCAAAGACGCAAATAGTGGTTCGGATTTAGAATCTCCATGTTCCCGAGTAAAAACAAAACTCCGACGGATAAAATTAACAATCCGAAAACCAGTCGGACTGCGGCAAATCCGGAATCATTTCTCATGGCGGATATCCTTTCCTCTCAAGGAAGCGGAATTATTGGAGCATTCCCTAATGAAAAGAGCCGAAATCAATAAAAACGGAGCATCATAAATTATCAATAATCTTACCGGCTATTGGGCTCTTTATAGTTGCATTTGCCCTCAGATGCAAGTAAGTTCAGGTAATTTTAACGGCACCGCGTCTTTTCAACCGATCTTACGAGTTTTGAAATAATTTTCAGGGACGAGGTGCCCGGGTTATTCCATTCAGGAGACTAAAGGGGAAGAGGAACCTTGTCCGGAATTCGGATCTTAAAACCCGGCGACCAACCGGTCATGGAAGCGTTTCTGCTGCCGAGAATTCAATCATCGATGTTTCTGATCGGCAACAGCCGTACAGCCGGTCTGGACGATCGGGGTGAAACCTATCAGGGGACGTATGCCGGTGTTTATGAGGGTAATGAAATTGTAGCCGTCACGGCCCACTACTGGAATCAGATATTGGTTCTTCAAGCTCCGGTTCATATGAAAAACCTGGTCCGGGCGGTCTTGTCGGCTTCCGGACGTCCTCTCAAAGGCTTGATAGGCCCGAGCGATCAGGTAGGAATGGCCAGGGGTTTTCTTGGCCTGAAAGAACCCGANNATCGATCTGGTCACAGAATGGGAGGTCCGCTACAGACTGGAAGCATTGGGCGAAAAAGAAAGTCCCCAATTGCGAATGGAGTGCCGGGAAGATATGGAACGATCGATACAGGAAAAACGCGCGTGGATTCTCGAAAGCAACGGCAGGCCCGTTTCCCGCACAGCTTTCAATACACTCTTCACGGAAGCTGTACAGGTGGGCGGCGTCTGGACCCCGCCGGAATTGCGAAATCGTGGCTACGCTCGGGCAGTCGTGGCGCATTCTCTATTGGATGCAAGACGAAAAGGCGCCTCCACGGCTATACTGTTTACGCCCGAGGACAACCATCCTGCCCAAAAGGCATATGAGGCGCTGGGATTCATGAAAATCGGTAATTACCATCTCCTGTTCCTGAAATCCCCGATGGAATTCTTCCCATCTTCGGCAGAAAATTTCAATCAGTGACGTGTGTGCTCGAAATCCTCCGGATCGTAGCCGAGGTTCTTCAGTTCCTCGGTTATGTGGGAATATTTATCGGGATCCATTTCCGGATTCCGGCTGAGAATCCAACCGTACTTTCGGTTCGGTGTACCGACAATGGCGTACTCGTAATCCTTGCCCAAGCCCAGAATCCAGTAGTCTCCCCAGAACCACCATCGCCAAAGGAAACGTACAAAACTCACCTTCAGTTTTGCGTTTGTGGCCGCGTCAACCACTCTCGCAATCCCTTTCGCCTCTTCGATGGATCCATCAGACTTCTTACACCGGTTGATGACATCAATTCCTCCATCCTCCCGAATGGCATATTGCGCCGTTGTGTTCCCGGCACAGACACGCTGGAACCGGTTGGGAATCTTGGAAATTTCGTACCATCTGCCGGTATACCTTTCTATAATGACTTGATCGACTGTAACGGGAGGCTGTGATTTAGGTTGCATATCTTTCCTCCAGGATGTTGCCATCGCCGCCACGGTTATTAGAAACAGTATCGCAAGGATTCTCATAGAGTATCTCCTGTAGCATGGCTGGATCGTTCTCCGGTACTTCTTTAATTTTCAAAATATGGCTGAAACACCCGGGCGGCTATTCGGGCTTACTGCGTTTTTCTGCTTCTCCCAGCCAGCCGCGCCGCAGCTTTTCCATGGGAATGCTGGACATGTATGGTTTGATGTCGAGTACCGGGGTGCCGTCCAGCATATCGATTCCCCTAAGGTGAAGGATATGGCCTTCACGTTTAATGAGTTCTACAACAGTCAAACCGATTGCATTAGGCCGGCGCGGAGAACGGGTGGAAAATACTCCGTGGGGTCGGTCGTCGGTCGGGGGATTCCCTATCAATTCGTAATCCTGCGTTTCATGAAACACCCAGAGAATAAAGAGGTGGGAAAAGCCCTCAACATCCTGGAGTCCCGGCTCGAATTGGGGCAATACCTCCAGCATGCCTTCCATCGTGTGTTTTGTTCCCAGTCCCTTGGGAATCTGCCCTGTGTCGGAATAGGAATTTCGAATATACCCGATCGGCCGCATTTTCCATTCTTCCATGGAACCTCCCCGTGCATGAAACCTTCGCCATAAATTATACACCTGCAGGTCTTTACTCTTGATTTTTTAAGAGGGCGCTCCCGCGGAGGCAGCGGTGGACCTTGCGTCCAAACTGTAAAACAGTCGACGGTCTGCAGTCTGCAGCAGGCTGGTTGGGATCCATTATCTGATTGAAATGGGATTGGTAAACGGCAGGGGCGAACCTAGTCACAATGGAACGACCGACTCCGAATTCGTAGACCGTGGATTACAATACGATTCGGAAAAACCGTGGTGCAGAGCCACATACGAAAGGAGTCGGTCATGAGTAATTTACGATTTATCGGATTGGATGTCCACGCAGAAACAATAGCCATCGCCGTTGCAGAACCTGGAAGGAACGGAGAAGTGAGGTGCTTAGGAACTATTCCCAACCGACCGGAATCAGTAAAGAAGCTATTCAAAAGACTCAAAACATCAGAAAAGCTTCGAGTTTGCTATGAAGCAGGCCCAACGGGATATGCGTTGTACTGGCAACTCATAGAATTGGGCGTGCAATGTGAAGTGGTGGCACCGACACTGGTACCGGTAAAAACAGGTGATCGTGTAAAAACAGACCGCAGGGATGCCGAAAAACTTGCCCGCTGTTACCGTGCAGGTGACCTCACACCGGTGTGGGTTCCGGATGAAGCTCATGAAGCACTTAGGGACCTGGTTCGGGCACGATTGGCGGCTAAAAGAGACCAATTGAGGGCGCGTCATAGATTGTCTAAGTTCTTGCTGCGGCATGGCAAAAGGCCAGAGAAAAAAATAGGAGCATGGACAAAGGCATACTTGACCTGGGTGAAAACGAAAGTCCAGTTTGACCAGCCGGCACAGGAGGCGACTCTTGCAGACTACCTGCATGAGGTTGAACATGCCCAGGATCGTATTGAGCGCCTGGAGAAAAATATTGATGATGCCATTGAGACAATGCCCGAGAAAATGCAAGCGGTTGTAGAGGGGCTTCAGGCGCTTCGAGGCATTGCCAAAATCTCGGCGGTCACCATTGTCGCCGAGTTGGGTGAAGTATCCCGCTTCAGTAAACCAAGACAGTTGATGGGGTACAGTGGCGCCGTTTCCAGCGAGTATTCCAGTGGAGAACGCACGCGGCGCGGTAGTATCACAAAGGCTGGAAACTCACATCTCCGAAGAATTGTAGTCGAGGCAGCCTGGTCCTACCGACATCGTCCCTGCATCGGTTATAAGCTTGCCGCAAGACAAAAAAACGTCAGCCAGGAGGTTAAAGACATCGCCTGGAAGGCACAGCATCGGTTGCATCGCCGATATTACAGGCTGATGTCCAAAGGAAAGATGAAACAGAAAGTTGCAACTGCCATTGCGCGGGAGCTCCTTGGTTTCATATGGGATATCGGCGTAACGGTAGAACAAGCACACATAAGCGATAAACGAAATCGGGCTGCATAGCATATAAATCGAAAGGAATACAGTGAAGCAGAGTG
>DKBB01000312.1 GCA_002451015.1 Acidobacteria bacterium UBA6911 | reverse complement strand
GCTACAATAACCGCTCCCTGGCCGTTGCCGTCCTTGTCCAGTTGGAGCTCGATCAAGCCGAAAGGATGCTCCAAAGAACGTCCGCCGACGTTACGTTCCAGGAAGCTCATCGGTCGCGCGGTAAACAACCGGACTACGGAGCCGGTTTCACTATCAAATTTACGAGCCACTGCGATATTAACGGTACCGCCCGGGTTTGTGGGACCCATGGGTGCAACTATCCTGCCGGAATCCTTTTTCTCCAACTCCTTCGCCAAGCCATCCTGGCCTTTTTCATTAAGGATATTAAGAAGTTTTAAAACATCCTCCGTGCTTGTGAATGCATCCACATATATGTCGATCGATAAGCTGGATCCCCCGGCTACGCCCCCTGTTCCAATTAGCAGGCCCATGTAATGGACATCCTTATCCGCTGCTTTATTATCTTCAGCTACGGCAGGAAGTTGGAATATTCCGGCTACTAGAAGTAATAGTGTCGCAAGTACTAGCTTTCTCATGTGTTCCCCCCGGGTAAAATAAAATTCCTGACAATCCTTCCTTTGTATTAACAAAATTCTATTCGCATTCAAAACCGGAAACCAGCATTTTATTAGTTTTTAATCTTATTGAAATTCATTTGATGTTATAAAAAGGATTATGGAACCGTCGGAAACCGGTTAGCGCACGCCTCTGCGGACTGAGGCCTGTGAGGTTCTAAAGAATGTGTCAGGGTCGTAAATATAAATTAGGATTGTATTAAATTACGGTAAAACCAAAACCTGGCTGCCGTTCCCTTACGATACTTGGCAACCTCTCGTAAGCACCGACGAAAAACACGGCGCCTGGCCGGGTCCGAGCGGTATCCACTGTAGGTAACTCGAGCATGTTTCAGTAGTAGATTTATCTTTTTAAATACCTGACGGGATTCTGGCGGAATGGCTTCGGATATTTTTATGACACATTTTATTACGGTTACCAGGAAAGTGTAATCAGCATTGAGTTTTACGTTCCCGGTACTTTCCAAATGCTGTTTGGCTGAAGTTATGTCCCCCGTACAGATATCGTCAAAAGCAAGCCATATATGATGTTGTTGTTTGAAGCCCTCCTCCATCCTGGATAGAGCAGCCCGGCCGGCATCGGCCGCCTCGGCGTCACAATTCAATGCACGGAGCCCTTCCACCACATTTAGAAGCATCCAGGGGGCCGCCTCGGCGCGCTCGCGCCAATCCGCATGCCATTTGACCGAAAACCTGAAATCGCCCGCTGCCACAAACCCATACCCCACGGAACCCCATGTGAATGTGTGCGCCTGAAGCCAGTCCCGGTTTGCTTCCACAAAACGGCGGAAGTCGGAGGCGGTATTGGAATTTATATAGGCTTCAATATAAGCGTATGTAGCCTGCAATCCGATTTCCCCCAGCTTGACCAGTTCCGGCAGGCGGTTCACGCATTGCCAGTTTCCGCGTTCAGTGCAGAGCTTCACCCACTGGTTGCCGACTTCCCGATGCGTGTTCTCCTTGTCAAGAAGACTTTCCAGGATCCGCCGGACGTCAGTTCTCCACCCCGCATCGACCATTGCTGTGACGGAGGCGGCCACCGGCCAGGATGATTCACACTTCATGGAACAAGCCCGGGCCAGGCCATCAGAGGCTTCATCCCTTTCTTTTCGCCTTGCCGCCAGTTGCACCTCGCGCACGGCAACAAAAGCATTATTGGTATGTCTGCTCAGTGTTGAGATAGTATCCGCTGCTCCCTGGATGTCGTTTTCCGCCATTTGCAGATCGAACAAATATTCTCCCGCAAATTCGTAATTGGGGTTCAGTTCAAAGGCATAACGGAAAGCTTCCATGGCGCCGGCACAATCTCCACGCTGCAATCTGGCTTCGCCCAGGCAGCCGTAGCCGGTTTCATAACGGGGGCGAAGTCGGACCATCATTTCCGCGGTTGACGCATATTCTGCGTAGCGTTCAGTCCGCGAATACCACTCCCCCAGCCACGACCATGCGTCAAAAAAGAAAGGATTCTCGTCGACAACTTGCCGCATGCGGTCAATCGCTCCATCCAGATCCCCCTTTTCCGATTCAATCCATGCAGCCCTGGCGCGGAGCCTTGCCGGGGGAGAATCACCCCAGGCCGGAGGACTGCAAGCCTGTTGTGCTTCAGCCCAACGCCCGGCACCGGCAAGAGATTGGGCGCGCAAATCGTAGGCTTCCTGGTATCGTGGATTCAGGTTCACAATTCTATCCAAAACCTCCAGGCGCTCCTCCAGTTGCTCTGGAGCGTCCAGGAGCCTGGCCAATATTCTCCAGGAACGCACTTCGCCGGGTCGCCGCCGGGTCAGTTCACGGGCGGTTTCCAGGGCTTTTTCTGCGCAGCCAAGCTGTTCGGTCCACTCTTTGAGCAGGTACCAGGCATGCTCGTAGCCGGGGTCCAGTTGAAGAGCATGCTGAATCCTGTCCATAGCGGACTCGCGATCTTCCAGTTTCCACAGTGTTTCGGCCAACTGAATATGATTGGGAATATCCAGCGGTGAGCGAGCAATTGCCCTTTCAAGCAGCTCCTTCGACTGCACGTAGTCTCCCCTGCGGTTGTACCATTCGCAGAGAGGGCGCACCGCCGAACCAAAATTGGGATTGATCTGGTAAGCGGTTTCCAGCGCTTCCAGTTCCGCTTCGCTTTCCCCTCGGGCGCGGCAGACGGATGCGCGTTCCAGCCACAAAACGGGAAGCAAGGGGAATCGCCCGGTGGCTTCAATTGCAAGCTTGTCGGCCTCTTCAAATTCCTTCATATCCAACAGCTGCCGGATAACGGCAGACCATGCATGCCACAAATCAGGCCGTTCTTTCAAGCCTTCGCGCAACAGCGCCAGCACCTCCTCAGGCGGAATCGCTTCGCTCGCATGGGTGCGAAACTCAAGAAGACCGTCGCCAAAGATAACTTGTGCAACCAGCTGTTCCTTTACAAATGCAAGTACCGAACGGCGCGCATCGGCTGTTTCGCAGAGGTTGATCATTTCCGCGATGGCGTAGGAATTGTCAACCGACAACAGGACCGCATGCCGCAGTGACTCTCCGGCTTGATCGATTTTCCCCTCTTCTCGGAACAGATAGGCCTCTGTAGAGTAACGGTAGGTATTTGTCGGATCGAGTTGGCCGGCTATTTCCATCTGCTGCCAGGCCTCTTCAAAACACCGTCGNNCCTGGCGGATGACCTTCTCCCGGACCTCCATAGGTTCGTCGCGCATCCACCGAACCCGCAGTTCCTGCAGGGGATAATGATGCGGGAAGCGGTCTGTGGCCTGTTCCAGGTGACTGTATGCCTGCGCCGGTCCCTGTGTTTCAGCCAAAAGCTGTGCGACGGCGGTGTGGGCGTCAACCGCCAGCGGCTGAATGTCAAGAACGTTTCGCCAGTAGCCCAATCCCTCGGATAGACGCCCGTCAGACGTCGCTATCTTCGCCGCGATGCGGAACCACTCTCCCGGAGGACATTCCCCTTCAGCCCGCTTCAATAATTCTTCCGCACGGGTCAAGTTTTCACTGCTGCATGTGAGGTAGGCATCCGCGGCAAATAACAGCAAAGCGCCGTCGTCCGGACGCATCGTCAATGCCTGCTCTACAACATCAAATGCTTCCGCGGCCCGGTCCAACCGATCATAGGCGGAAAACAGGGTTTGAGCCGGCAAACCGGATTTGCCGCCGAGCCGTTCGAAGCGATCCCGCAGGAAGCCGACCGCGAGATCCGTCTGCTTGCGCCAAATCGATGCCACAAAATAGGCATTTGCGAAAGACTCGTTTTTATCGTCCAGGCAGGCAGCGAAGCGGTACAGATGAAAAGCCTCATCGAATTTTCGTTGATCCCAGAAGATATTGGCCAGGATAAAGTAATTATTAGCTTCGGTGGGCCAGCGATGTATAGCCCGGCGAAGCAGCCAAACGGCATCGTCGTGCCGCCGGGCATCGGCCCGCAGTTCCTGAGCATACTGTTGCCAGAATATCGGGTGCGTCTCTTTCCGGCCACACAGTATTTTATAGGTTTCCAGTCTCTCCTCACGATGAGCCAGATCGCGCAGCAAGCCCAGGCGTTCCAGCTGAAGAACCTGGTCGCCCGCTGCATACTCCAGCAGTCTTTCGACGGCCGCCAGCTGTTCGGTGGGATTACAGTCATAAAGGGCCAGCCTGCGACGCGCATGGCTTACAAGCAGGTGACCGGCGTCGGCAGATTGCATACGATCGTAGATGTCCTGCGCTTTTTCACGCTTGTGCTCAACAAGGGCGCCGTCCAGTTGATACAGTTGATCCCATAAATGCGCATCCGGCAGATCAAAGGTCTCCAACTTCTCCCGATTTCCTTCCGGGACCAGGGCCATCCCTCGAGGACCGTATGCCCTGTAGCGATCTAATGTATTCTTGGCGATAGCTTCCGAGGAATGACGCCAGAACGGATCGCGAATCACAAGCGTTCCCCGGCGTCCGTCATATCCGATTATTGCCTGCAGATGCGCACTGGATGGATCCACAGTCGTAAATGTAAACGGTATGCCGCGATCCAGCAAGCCAACTGCGCTCGTTTCAGTAACGGTGAATTCCCTGGCGATCCAGCCGTTTACCTGTGCCCATTTGCGTTCGCTGTAACTACTGGTTCCGTTGTAACAGATCTCTTCCGCGACCTGCAGGTGATCGGCCGACATGGACCAGTAGCGGCTGATGGCTGAAAGTGTGGCGGGTGCGCAGGTCATATGATGCTGCCGTACGAATCCCACCGGGAGAAGAACGGACGAACGATTCGCGCGTGAGGCATCCTCCAAATGCTTGGACACATTTATCAGAAAATCGTTCTCAGAGAGATTTGCGTGATGGATCGCGCCGTCAATATCACCCTCGCGGTAGGCGATCTCGGATCGTTGCGCGGCAATCCATTTGGTTGTGTTTTTGTCAGCCAGGGGTGAAAGCTCGACATAGCGATCCAGGCTTTTGCGGGCGGCGTCATAAAGTTTCAGCTCCAACTGTAAAGCGTAAAGCTGTGACACAATTGCGTTGCTCTCTATGCGTTGAGATGCTTCCGACAACAACTCCAAGGCTTCCTCGTCCCTGTCAAGGAGCGTTAATAGGTGGGCCAGGGATTGGATCGCGGGCCTGTAAAAAGGCTGGATATCCAACGCTTGGCGGGTCGGTTCAAGAGCTTCTTCGTATTTGTCTTCCCGTTCGAGAAGGTGTGCGTGGCATACTTTCACCCAGGGATTCTGTGGAGATGTTTCATTGGCCTGGTGATACCAATATTCAGCTGTGTCAAAATCCCTCAAAATCCCGTAGATTGTACAGTACAGTGTATACCACGACGCCTGAATATCTCGCGTGGGGTTGCCGTGCAGCACAGGACGCTGATTCATCCATTGAAGGACCGTATAAGGTCCACTTGTCCCTCCCAGGGTAAACGCGTAGTAATATTGAGCTTCCGGATTAGACGGATTCTCACGCCATGCGCGGCGAAACAGCCAATGGCTAAGAATCGAGGCGCCGAGATGTGCAACCAGCCGCCCGGCAAGGACCAATGCCTCCGATCCATGCCATGTCTGAAACGGTCCCCCAATGCGCAACAAGTTATAGGCCTGTAGATACAAACCTCTTTCGTACAGGTTCATGGCCTGTCTTTGCTGGTCCATATCTATACCGCGGGATTCATTTCCCAACATTTTCGATCTCAGGCAATAAATCCTGGCCCATAGCGAAAAAGGTTCTTTATTTAAGTCTATCCTGACCTGTTCCAGTCCTGCCTATTGATATATCCATTGGCATCGACCGCCAAATAGGTCAAAACAGAAAGTTATATTGAATCTATCATTTTAGTTTTGTTTGGCTACTATTTAACCATCCTTTTCTATCTGTACGCCAGCTTTTGTTGGCATTTTTAAAATGGAGCAGGCACATCTGCCATTTAATCGGGCGTTAAAGATCCCGCTACGGCTGATGGGACAGTTTCTCCGGTGTCATATTTTGAATGAGTGGGCTATAAGTTCCTTAAAAAGAATTTGCACTTTTAAAGTGTATGCCCTGTGGATATCCAGATTGACAGGGTTGCGGAGATCCTTATCATGGTATGTGAGGTTATTTTCGGGGATATTCGGGAATCGGCTGAATCCGGGCAAATGCTTGAAGGGCGCTACACTACTCTTTAAAGAAGCGCGTTTAAGGCTCAAGCGTTATTTGTTCAGGTGTTCAGTGGGTGGCGCAGTTCCTTTGCGATAGAAATTGAAATCACAGCAATCGTCACCATCGGCGATGGTGCAGGGGCGCCGGAATTCAGCATCTACGCGATTGAGAATCACTGGATAACCCGCCAGATCATGATCGCAGCCCAACCTTCCCAACGCCGGACACCCTCGCACCGCAGGTTGCTTGCTTCCTGCGGCGCATCAATTCAGCATCGTAAACCTGCTTTGTCAAAGCCAAGAAAGTTCTGCTGGAATTAAAAAAGATATTACAAAGCTATTAATTCCCGAGATCGGGAACTACCAGGTTGTTGGTCACGGAAAAGACGAACTTCACCTGGCCGGCGACGGTGCCCGCGATATTCTTGTCGAATTCCGTATCCACCACCCCCTCCAGTGTAATGTTTCCGTTCTTTACAATTATGGAGATCGGATGAAATCCCATCGGCGGATGCTGGGAGATCCCGAGTATATCGGTTCTCGCCAACTCTCTGCCGTAAATAGGAATTCCCCTGCTGGGATTGTAGCGACTGAGGCTTTGGTTTCCATAAATTTTTATGTACGCTTCCAAACGGATCTCTTCATCCGAGGGCGAGACCGGAAGAACTTCTATCTGATTGTCGACATTTGCCACCAGATCGACCTTTTTCACCGCTTTCTCGGCCGCGTCCCTGAGAGATGGCCTTGAAGCGAATCCTCTCAGAATGACCGTATAGCCCGTTTCCGACCGCGCCAATGAAAAGGTAATGTAGTCGAAGGGACCGTATTCCGTCAGCATCAAGAGATTTTTCCGCACTTTGTTGATCAGGTTGACGATCTCCTCCTGTATTTTCGCATCATTATCCTGCGCCGCCAGCGGTCCTGCGGTCAGGACTAAGAGAGCTGCGATCAATAGAAATCCAGAAATTTTTGTCTGCATATCCGTCACCTCGCACACCTTGTTTCGATAACACGAAAGAGTATCGGCTTATTCCGACGCGCTACTCTACCAGCGGATTCTTGCTCCCCCACATATCGAACGCCACTTTCCATTTTCCGTCCGTGTCTTTGTGCCAGACCGTCATAAAGGGGCCGCTGTCGTACCGGATTTCTCCGCCTCCAGCCGGCGTAATCTTTATGTTATACCGTCCGCGATCCAACACCCAGTCCGGCGCCATTACCACCTGTTCCCTGGTGTCGATTGCCTGCTGGATGGAGATCTGGTCCAGAACTTCACCCGCCCGGATACGGGCCATTTTATGGCCGATCACTTCCTGGGAATGTGGAGGAATCCAGACGGCATCTTCCATATAGGAAGCTAGATAGGCGTCGATATTCCCGGCCTCGAGGGCGGCGTTCCGAACGGCATCCGCATCGCGAACTTCCTTGGTTATCATCACCGCATCACCTGCCGGTTTTACTGAAACACCGTCTCCGGAGGGAGGGTTACAGGCGGTTAGAAGCAACGTCGTGCCCAGGATTATTGTTAGCGCTCGACATCTCATCTGCATTGTCCTCCTTTTAAAATTTGTCTTCTTATAATAACACAAAAGGGGCGCGGACTTTTTTGCCTAAGCACTCCGAGCCGGAACGGACTTTGATCCGTACATTGGAAAAATGAATGCCTGTTTTACAATTTCGCCCTTCATCAAAACCGACCTTTAGTTTCCGATAAGGGGTATTATATTATTTTCTTTGAATTTCAGATCTTGATTTTACAATGCTTCGCTCCAGGTTCAGCAAAAAATCTGAGAAATTGCGCGTAATTATGTACTACCGACATTACGGACGATCGGAAGGAGATCGAATCAGAGTAAATTCCCTGTACTGGGAATTTCCCGAGCACACGCTGACTTCTGTAAAATCAGGTGGTAAATGGCAACTTCTAGCAATGCCTGAATCCGCAATTCCTGCTGGGAATTGAATAAATACGGCTTTAGGAAGCTTTAGCAAAGATTCGATAATCAGATAGGCTGTTCTCCGGGGTCAGCCTTTTTGCTTTCCAGAATTCCCTTCCTCCATAAATCCCATCCGAATATAATAAGCCTACGTTCCACCAAGATTTATGCAAGCAGGAAGTAGCATGTAACTAGACCTCTAACCGGTAGGTATTTATGCCAGCGAATCCCAAAGTGGCGTGGAAGACTAAAGCAGGCGCGTCCGTTGTGTCGATTGCAGTCGGATTTATATTCCCCTTGATCTTTTTTGCTTTTAACGATCCGGACCAGGTTAAATTCTCGGTGGTTGTGATTTGGTTTTCAATTTGCCTTATTCCCTCCGCACTGGTCATTTCTATTAAATACGGCAGGACGCCGTTCTTAAATGCGATAGTAATGCTCTCCGGTATCTTTATCGGTACCTGCGTTGCGATGATTGTTTTCTACATGGACAGGGCCGGCCTTTTTCCCATCGTAGCCGCTATATGGACGATAGTGGCTGTCATTCCAGTTGCGTTTGGGGGTGCAATAGGTTTTCTTTTAGCGCGTATCTTTTACAGGCAGCAATAACATTC
>DKBB01000125.1 GCA_002451015.1 Acidobacteria bacterium UBA6911 | reverse complement strand
CTCCTACTGGAAGGGGGATGAGAAAAACCGGCAATTGCAGAGAATTTACGGCACGGCTTTTCTCGATTCTCAGGATCTTGCGGATTACCTCCAAAGGATGGAAGAGGCAAAAAAAAGGGATCACAGGAAACTGGGCCGGGAGTTTGACCTGTTCAGTATCTCGGAAGAGGCCGGTCCCGGATTGGTATTCTGGCATCCGAAAGGGACGCGCATCCGCCATGTCATTGAGGATTTTCTCCGAACGGAACTGTATCGGCGCGGATACGAATTTGTGACAACGCCACATGTGGCGAGGGACGTTTTATGGAAAACGTCCGGGCATTATGAATACTATCGTCAAAACATGTACGCGTTTAATATCGATGATGAAGAATTTGTAATCAAGCCGATGAACTGCCCGGGGCATATCCAGATTTACAAAACACAGATGCGGAGTTACCGGGACCTGCCGCTGCGGTTTGCTGAATTCGGCACTGTTTATAGGTATGAAAAAAGCGGTGTCCTGCACGGAATGCTGCGTGTGCGCGGATTTACCCAGGATGACGCACATATTTTCTGTACCCGGGATCAGGTTTATAATGAAATTTCGGATCTAATAGACCTGGTTTTGTATATAATGAGAAGCTTCGGATTCGACCAATACAAGGTCGAATTGTCCGTGAGGGATGAATCCCGGAAAGAGGATTATGCCGGGAGTGAGCAAGACTGGGAGTTGGCTGAGGACGCCCTGACCCGTTCTCTGAGTGACCGGGGAATCGAATGGACCCGTATGGAGGGAGAAGCGGTTTTTTACGGGCCTAAAATTGATGTTAAGCTGATAGACGCGATCGGGCGCCCATGGCAGCTTTCGACGGTCCAGTTCGATTTCACCCTGCCCAAGCGCTTTGATCTTTCGTATATCGGCTCCGACGGATCGGCGCATCAGCCCGTTATGCTGCATCGGGCCCTGCTTGGGTCCGTGGAACGTTTTTTGGGTGTGCTTATTGAGCATTATGCGGGGGCTTTCCCAATCTGGCTGGCACCGGTACAGGTGGTGATCATACCTATTGCGGAACGCCATAAGAAGTATGCCGGGGAAGTGATGCAGCGGCTCGTAGCAGCGGATATCCGGGTGGAAATCGATGACCGGAATGAAAAGATGGGATACAAAATACGAGCGGCGCAGACAAAAAAGATTCCCTACATGCTAATTGTCGGCGACAAGGAACTGCAGTCGGAAGAGGTATCTGTGCGTAACCGTTTTCAAGGGGATGAGGGCTCTCAATCTCTTGAAGGCTTTATAGAAAAGATAGAGGGATTCATAAAAGCCCGGGCGGTGCAGCCGTAGTGGCCGTCGCCTGGAGGACTCTCTAAACTAAAGGAGGTTGCCAATCACAACAGCCAAGCAGATCAGGGTTCGTGTTAATGAATTGATCCGAGCCAAGGAAGTCCGGGTTGTCGACGAAGAAGCCGGACAGTTGGGGATTATGTCCGCTGAAGAAGCTCTGGCAATTGCACGCGGCAAGGAGATGGATCTTGTCGAAGTAGCTCCCACAGCGAATCCCCCCGTATGCAGGATCATGAATTATGGCAAGTTTCAGTACCAGAAAAGCAAGCGGGCTCATGAGGCCAAGAAGAACCAGAAACAGGTCGTCGTAAAGGAAGTGAAATTTCGACCTAAAACGGAAGCGCATGATTTTGATTTCAAGAAAAAGCATATCCTTCGCTTTTTGTCGGAAGGAAATAAGGCAAAGGCAACTGTTATTTTCCGCGGCAGGGAAATGTCGCACCAGGAATTAGGACGCAAACTGATGGGGAAGCTGATTGAGGAGCTGAAAGAAGTTGCGGATATAGAACGGCCGCCGAAAATGGAAGGATATGCTTTGGTCACAATTTTTATACCCAAGAAGCATTAATTGAAGCCCTTGGTTGCAAGCCGGGGGCCGGTTGTAATTCGGGAGAAATATTTGTAATGCAGAAGACATCCAGAAGTGCTGCGAAACGATTTAAAGTAACCGGAACGGGAAAGATTATGCGTCGCCATAGTCATGCCCGTCACATTCTGACGAAAAAGCCCCGGAAACGCATGCGAAAGCTGGTCGACAGCGCTTTGGTCAGCAAGTCGGACCATAAGCGGGTTAAAAAAATGCTGAATATTTGATTTTCCCTATGCCCTGTGGAGTGAAAGAAGATGCCTAGAGTAAAAAGAGGAAATAAACGCGTCCAGCGAAGGAAAAAAATCCTGAAACTGGCAAAAGGATACCGACTGACTAAAAGCAAACTGCACCGGTCGGCAAAGGAATCCGTCGACCGTGCGCTTCGTTTTGCCTATCGGGATCGGCGCAATAAAAAACGCGATTTTCGACGTCTGTTTATTGTCAGGGTCGGCGCTGCGGCGCGACAGAACGATCTTTCCTACAGCAAGTTTATGAGCGGCTTGAAGAAAGCGAGTATTTCTCTGGATCGTAGAGTGCTTGCCGAGATTGCAATCAAGGACCCTGATACTTTTACCCAGCTTACCGAGCGTGCAAAAGCGGCGCTGACGGCTGCCTGAGAATTAACGTCATCCTGTTCTCAAAACATAAGCGCCCGGGTGTTCTGTCACACCGGGCGTTGCTTTTTTCGCCGTTCCACGTTTCCCGTTGTAGGGTATTACAAATCCAACCTTGAACGATGGAGCTTTTATTTGGTTTGCTGTGTGATTGTTTGCATGGGACTAAGCCCTTTTGAGAGGCAATGGATCGGATCTTGAAGGAAAAACCGACGAGGAGATTTTTTTCAGGCTGTATTCGTATTTTCACCTCCATTTCTACGTTCCAATATTAGAAATTTCCAATTTTGAACGAGAAACTTGGAACGGTTTTTATATACGAGGTTGTCATGAGTCAGTCCATTGAAGGGCTAAAAACGCGTTTCGACGAGGATTTTGCAGTGATTTCCGACATGGAGACATGGAAATCCGTCCGGGACAAATTCCTCGCCCGTGAAGGCGGCATCATCACGAACGAGATGAAAAGATTGCGGGAACTGCCGAAGGATGAGCGCCCTGCGTTCGGACATGCAATGAACAGGTTGCGGTCAGATGTTGAGAAAAGACTGCAGGAGCGGTACGATCAGTTGAAAAAAGCGGTCACGGGCGGCAGCCAGGGGGGACTGGATGTGACCAGGCCTGGATTCCCCTATGCTTTAGGGAACGCACACCCTATTAAACGCCTGCAGGCTGAAATCGAGCAGATATTTATCAATTTGGGATTCCAGGTATTCGACCTGCCCGAAATCGAACGGGATTATTACAATTTCGAGGCACTGAATATGCCCCGGAATCATCCAGCGCGGGATGAGCAGGACACATTCTATTTCGACGATACAATGCTCCTGCGCACCCACTGCACCTCGGTAGATGTCCATGCAATGGAAGGATTGAAGCCTCCTATACGGGCGGTCACAACCGGCAAGGTTTACCGGCGGGATCCCTTCGATGCCACCCACTCTCCGATGTTCTACCAGGTTGATGTTGTTGTTATCGACGAAGGGATAACCATGGGAGATCTGAAGGGAATGCTGGAGGCATTCCTGAAACAGGTTTTTCATTCCAAAATCAAAATGCGCCTGCGCCCCGGTTTTTTCCCGTTTGTCGAACCCGGAGCTGAAGTGGATATCAGTTGTATTTTCTGCAACGGCGCCGGCTGTACGAAATGCAAACAGAGCGGCTGGATCGAGATACTAGGTGCCGGGATGTGTCATCCGAAAGTGTTGCGAATGTCCGGGATCGACGAAACNNGAAAACGACCTCAGGTTCCTGAGACAATTCTAAGCAGAATTCAGGGCGGGAGTACTCAGCATGAAAATCAGTACCGCGTGGCTTCATGAATATCTAGACATACAGGAAAGTCCCCAAAAGCTTAAAGACGATCTTTCTATGATCGGGCTGCTTGTGGAAGCTATTGAAGAGCGCAATGAGACATCAGTTCTGGAGGTCGAGGTGACTTCCAACCGTCCCGATTGTCTGAGCCATATCGGGATCGCACGGGAACTGGCTGCCCTTTATAAACGTCCTTTGCGTTATCCCGAAACCCAGGAAGTGCTGAGTATCGAATCGGACCGCATTCCCTTTGAAATTGAAATCAGGGACACGGATCTCTGCCCTCGATACAGCGCACTTGTTTTCGAAGGGATACGGGTAGGAGAATCGCCGGATTGGATGAAAAAGAGGCTGGAAGATGCAGGGATGCGTCCCTTGAATAACATCGTGGATATCACCAATTATGTTCTGCTGGAATTGGGCCATCCCCTGCATGCTTTCGATTACGATATCCTGCGCCAGGGTAAAATTGTAGTGGAAAGAGCGCAGCAGGGGGAAAAGATGGTCACGCTCGATGGTGCCGAGCGCGCATTGGACCAGGACATGCTGTTGATTAGGGACGGGGAAGGACCGGTTGCGATCGCGGGTGTCATGGGCGGAATGGAATCGGAGATTTCTTTGTCCACCAAACGCGTATTGCTGGAATCAGCGTATTTTCGACCTGATTCCGTACGACGGACATCCAAGAAACTCGGGTTGTCCACAGAATCAAGCTATAGGTTCGAGAGAGGAGCCGACTGGAACAACACGGTTCCGGCCATAGGACGTGTCTGCCGTTTGGTGGAACAGCTCGCAGGGGGACGCATAGCCGGAAGCATTAAGGACGTTTACCCGGAAAAAAAGGAACCGGTCAGTATTTCGCTAAGAAGAGATAGCGCCACAGCATTAATTGGGGTGCCGCTTGAAAAGAATTTCATCGAATCGACACTCAGCCGGTTGAATTTCAAACTTGAAGAAACCGGAGCCGGTTCCTGGACCGTTACATGCCCGACCTACCGAGCAGACATGGAATTGGAAGCGGACCTAATTGAGGAGCTGGCGCGTTTTTTAGGATACCAGAATATTCCCACGACCCTGCCACCCAGCAAAAATTTCGGAAGTCATTCTCCTGTCTATAAACTGGAAAATACTTTGAGGGAAATTCTGATCGGACTGGGTTTCAGCGAAGCTGTCAATCTTAGTTTTGCCGATGAACCGGATTCCGGGGAATTTACGATCGGTCCGGACGAACGTGTTTCGGTAAGGAACCCACTTACGGAAGACACGAAATACATGAGGACGACTCTCGCGCCCGGACTGGTGCGGGCTGCAAAGAGGAATTTTAATTACGGCCAGCGAACGGTCCGGCTTTTCGAAATCGGGAAGGTATATCGAAAGGGTTCTGATGGATTTCCGATAGAGCGCAACATTCTCGGTATTTTAGGCACCGGCGGATTCACGGACAGGAACTGGAAGCAGCCCGATTCAGATTTCGATTTCTTTCATTTGAAAGGAACGCTGGAAAGGCTCTTGCAGGGCATCCGCTTACTTTCATATGAGATCGAACCTATCGATGCATTCAACTGGCTGAATCCGGCGGAAGCGGCTGTCCTTAAAATTGATCAGAAGCAGGCCGGAGTGCTGGGCTCGCTTTCCGCAACCATTGAGGAAAAATACAAGCTTCGACAGCCGGTTTGCCTCGCCGAGATTGAATTCGAGTCCCTGGCCCGACATGCTTTTGAGCCCATTAGTTTTGAATCTCTTCCCAGGTATCCGTCCGCGGAGCGCGATATGTCGATCGTCGTAAGCCGGGATCTGGCTTATCGCAAAATTCAGACCTGCATAACGGATTTGAAAATCGCCGAATTGGTGCATATCGCCCTCGTGGATGTGTATGAGGGGAAAAAAATCCCTCCCGGCAAAGTGAGTCTGACTCTCAGAATCACTTTTCAGGACAGGGATAANNTACGGAGCGGAGCTCAGATCTTTATGAATGAAACATCGCAACAAAAGGAACTATCGGGCCTTGAACGATTCAGCCATCTTGAGGACAAGATATTTCGTCTGGTGGAGGAATTTAAAACTGTTCGCAGGGAGAACGAAACGCTGCGTGCCGAGAATCAGAAAATGAAGGAAGAGATCGGCGAAATCCAGGGCAATGAAAATAAAGTGCAGGAGGATCTGGTACAGTTTCAGAAGGAGCGTGCGGAACTGAAAGAGCGCGTTGAAAAAGCTCTGACCCTGATCGCCTCACTGGAAGAGCGTGAAACGGCTTAATCCGAATACATAGGCATGTGTCCGGTGCTTTTTCCCGCTGCGGGACGGGGGCAACTGTATGAGCGAAGAGCCGGAATTTACTTCAATCCGAGTAACAATCTACGACCGGGAATATACCTTACGAACACCGGGAAATACCGAGCGGCTCAAAGCCGTATGTGCCGATCTTGACAAGCGCATGCGTGTAGTGGCGACGTCAACAGGCTCGGTGGATACATTCAAGGTGGCTGTCCTGGCCGCGCTCAGCCTGGCTGATGATCTGCAGCGCTCCCAGGACGAGTTGAAGAAGTTCGACGAGTCGGTCGGAAAGCGATCGATCGCATGTGTTTCGATGCTCGAGAGGGCGCTTAAATAAAAAGCCGTGCTGACGTTGGAACGTACTAACGTGCTAACGTGACAAACTACGCCTCTAATTTTGGATTTCTCATCAAAGTGTTGTAACGCTGATGTGTTTTCGTAAAGCCTCAGTTGCCGTGTGAACGTATGAACGTGCTGATTTGGAACGACCTGTCAATTAATAGGGTTTTTAAATTATAGAGCCGTTTTCTTTTTTAACGTTCAACGAGCAACGGCGTTTTAATTAGAGGGTAGCGGGTATATTCAGACGCTCGATACTTTGGGCCAGACCGGACTTCTCATCAATCTCAATGACAGCTCCGCAGATTTTCAGGTTCCCCGATGCGGGTTCCAGGCGGTTCGGCATTTGACTCAGGAACCGGTCGATGGAAAGATCCGGGATGGACCCGATCACCGAATCGTGCGGCCCGGTCATACCGATGTCCGTAATGAACGCCGTTCCGTGGGGAAGGATCCTTTCATCCGCCGTCTGAACGTGAGTGTGGGTACCAATAACTGCACTGGCGCGTCCGTCCAGATACCAGCCGATCGCCTGTTTTTCCGAAGTCGCTTCGGCATGGAAGTCCACGACAATAATCGGAGTCTGCTTGCGGATCTTATCAATCGCCTCCAGCCCGATCGTGAAGGGGCAGTCGATGTCGGGCATGAAGACGCGTCCTTGGAGGTTCAAGACCCCAATCCTCACGCCGCATCTGGTGTCCCCGATGTAAATGCCGGTTCCGGGGGTTCTCGCAGGATAGTTATGGGGTCGAAGCAGTCGCGGCTGCTCGGCAAGGTAAGGGATGATTCCGCGCTTGTCCCAGATGTGGTTTCCCGATGTCAGGAGATCTATTTCGGAATTGAGAAACTGGTCGGCGATTTTGGGAGTTACACCGAATCCCGCAGCGGCATTTTCGATATTCGCTATGCAGAAATCTATCCGGTACTCCTGCAGAAGGGTGTGCAGTTTCTCCTGGATCAGCCTCCTGCCCGGTTTCCCGAATATATCCCCAATAAATAAAACTCTCATTGATTCTTCACATTTCCGGATGTAATCGTGGATCCAATCCTAAATCCCTTCGGGGGTTAAAGTGCAGGGATATAAAAAGCCCCCGCGCCGCCGTGTGGCTCATCCATTTGAACCTTGTTACCAAGGGGGTGCTCTGCATACTGCGTTAGGCAGACAAGTTTCCCGGCAAACGGATTTACCGGGAAAAAGCCCGCACACGGCCTTATGACCCGAACTCCCGTCAAATAGAATGTTGGCTCAAATAACTTTTTGCCATCACCAACATTGCAGGGGCAATATCATGATACATAGACGCGATACCGGGGGTCAACAAACATCGTTGCACATTAAAAAATAAAACCGTAGCACTTTAAAACTACGGTGTGGTTTTAGAAATCACCATTTATTATGAGCCACGAAGAATTATTCTCCCAACGTTCAACTTGTGACGTGCAACGTCGTTTTCAACGCTTGTGCGGTAAACGATTCTGGGCAGTTGATGAGATCCTCCGGCGTGCCTTCAAAGAGGATCCGGCCTCCTTCTTCTCCCCCATCCGGTCCGAGATCTATGATCCAGTCGGCTGTTTTGATCACGTCGAGATTGTGTTCGATGACCACCAGCGAATTTCCTGCACCGATCAGCCTGTCAAATGCGGAGAGAAGCTTCCGGATGTCTTCGAAATGAAGTCCAGTGGTCGGTTCGTCGAAAATAAAGAGTGTGTTTTTGGCCCCGGCACGGGAGATAAAGGTTGCCAGTTTTATTCTCTGCGCCTCTCCTCCGGACAGGGAGGTCGCCGATTGCCCAAGACGAAGATATCCCAATCCGATTTCGTCCAGGATACGAAGCTTGCGAATGAGTCCCGTATTGCCGGCAAAAAAGCCGATCGCTTCACGGACGGTCAGATCCAGCACTTCCGCAATATTTTTACTCTTGTAGTGGACCTCCAGAACAGAGCTTTTAAACCGTTTTCCTTTGCAGTCTTCACAAGTCAGTTCCACATCTGCCAGAAACTGCATTTCAACGGTAACGGACCCGTTCCCCTGGCAGGTTTCGCACCGCCCGGCTGCAAGGTTGAAGGAAAAATGGCCGGGGCCGAATCCCCGGCTGTAGGCGTCACGGGTCCCTGCAAAGATTTTGCGAATATCGTCGAAAGCCTTTGTATAGGTGGCGGGATTGGATCGGGGCGTTTTACCGATAGGAGACTGATCTACAAGAATGACGTCGGAGATTTGTTCGGCTCCAGCGATGGAATCGAATCCGTCTGGAGATTCCTTGAGTTCCCCCTTGGCTTTCCTTATGCCCGTGTACAGGCAGTCGTGTACCAGCGTGGATTTTCCGCTGCCGCTGACCCCGGTTATGCAGACCAGCATGAACAGGGGGATTCGAACTTCCAGGTTTTTCAGGTTGTGTTTCCGGGCGTTGAATAGGTCGATCTGCTTCCCTTTCTTCTTCTTTCTGCGGAAAATGGGAACAGGAATGTTGAGCATTTTGTTGAGATATTTCCCGGTGAGGGATGTGGAATTATTAATAAGGGAAGAATAGTCTCCCTGGTATACCACTTCGCCGCCCAATTCGCCGGCCCGGGGACCCAGATCAATGATATGGTCGGCCGATTTCATTATTTCGGCATCGTGTTCGACCACTAGTACCGTATTTCCAAGGGATTTCAGGCTTTTNNGTGGATCCAAGGGCGGTAGCCAGCTGGATTCTCTGTGATTCTCCTCCGGACAACGAGGAGGACAGCCGGTCCAGAGCTATATAGCCTAGTCCGACCCTGACGAGAAGGTCCAACCGGTGCCGAATTTCGGCCAATATCCGTCCTGCTATGGCCTTCTGCTCTGAAGAGAGTTCCAGTTCGGCGAAGAAATCCGCTGCGTCCCGGATCGTCATCCTCATGATTGCAGTGATCGGCTTTCCACTCAGGAGCACGGAACGGGCTTCTGGGCGCAACCTGTCTCCATGGCACGCGAGGCATGGTGCATAGCCGCGAAAACGGCTGATAAAAATACGAACATGCATTTTGTATTTCTTGCGTTCCAGGTAATCGAAGAATCCCAGGATTCCAGGGAAGCCCTTATGCCCGTTTATAATTTTCTGGTGTTCAGTTTCGTCCAATTCGCTCCACGGCACATCAACCGGAATTTTTTCCTTTGAGGCGAATTGCAACAATCGGTTCTGAAGGTTGCGGTAGCGGGGTTTGGACCATGGGGCGATGGCGCCCTCCTTCAGACTTTTGGATTTATCCGGAATGATCCGGTCGAAATCCAGCGTCATGGTATTGCCGAAACCCTGGCATTCGGCGCACGCTCCGAAGGGATTATTGAAGGAAAAAAGCCTGGGTTCGGGTTTCTGGTACTGGATACCGCACAGCTGGCACTCGAATGCGTCGCTGAATTTGACCAGGATTCCAGCCGGGTGCCGGAGCCATCGAATCTGGGGGTGCTCCCGTTCGATCCTCTGTTCCGTTTCATCGGGATTGTCCGACAACAGGAGAAGTTCTATATGACCCTCCGATTCCCTGCTGCACACTTCGATGGAGTCCACCAGTCTTTCCCGGATACCTTCACGGACGACCAGACGGTCGACCACTATGCGAGCTTCCCCCGTTAGGCTTTTTTTGAGGGCCTCAACCGACTGCGGGAGGTCCACCAGCTCATTGTCGATCAGCAGCCGGACGAAACCCTGTCGTTCAAGACCCGGCAGCATGATCGCTAGACGGTCTTCCGGGCGAGTGCCGGAAGGCGGAGTTTTCCCGATCCGGCGTGACCGGGGAGCAGCCCGGGGTTGCTCCGGTTCGCCCAGTTCCAGCCGAATGCATAGATAAAAACGCTGGCCCGGGGGCAGGGAGAGGATGAAGTCCGCGATTTTCCGGGGGGTGTCCTTTTCGACGATGCGGCCGCAAGAATAGCAATGGGTTGTGCCGATTCTGGCGTACAGCAGGCGAAGGTAATCGTTGATTTCCGTGACCGTCCCGACAGTGGAACGCGGATTCCTGACATAGTTTTTCTGTCTGATGGCCAGGGCGGGGCAGATCCCCTCAATTTCATCCACCTCCGGGCGGTCGATTCTTTCCAGGAACTGGCGGGCGTATGCGGACAGGGAGGCTATATAGCGGCGCTGTCCTTCCGCGTAGAGGGTGTCGAAAGCGAGGCTGCTTTTCCCGCTTCCGGAGACACCGGTTACTACCGTCAGGGAGTTTAAGGGGATCCGGACCGTGATGTTTTTTAAATTGTGAACTTTCGCGCCCCTGACAATGATTGCGTCTTCCAATACCTTGTCCAATGAGAATGCTCCAAAATAAGAAATGTTATGGGTGGAAGCGGCGTTGTGTCAACAGAGTAGCTTAAAGCATCGTGCGAACGTGCGAACGTG
>DKBB01000340.1:7780-8157 GCA_002451015.1 Acidobacteria bacterium UBA6911 | reverse complement strand
TTGGTGTCGGATTTGTAATGCTGATGGTGACTCCATTGGAAACAGCGGTAGTGGGGGTGGTATTCCGGACGGTGATTGTTCTGGTTCCTCCTGAGGCAACGTCTGATGCGGGGATAGTCGCATTTAATCGCGTACTGCTGACATATTCCGTAGATCTGCTCGATCCGCCCCACCGTACGATGGAACTGCTGTTAAAATTACTGCCATTTACCGTGAGTATGAAACCGCTGCTGCCGGCGGAAACGCTGTCGGGCGAGATTGATGTTATGGAAGGGGGCAAGCCTGGATTGACAGGATTGTCGGTCGGAGGAGAGGAGGACCCTCCGCCGCAACCCGGGAAAAAAAGAACGATCAGGGCAAGAACGGCGAAAATCCGG
>DKBB01000340.1:0-7704 GCA_002451015.1 Acidobacteria bacterium UBA6911 | reverse complement strand
GGATACAATCCGGAGTTGTGAATCGCTTCGACCTCGACCGTATACTCGCCCTCGGGCAGCCCAGCGACGTTGTAGTATCCTATATGAGCGGGGTCGCGCGAGCCTTCGGTCAGCCCGTCAATTCCGGCGAAAATGTTTCCCGCGTCCACTGTGAAGAGATGTCCGGAGACGGAAGACACCGCCGTACTGCGGGGCGAACCGACGCTGCGAACCACGACATTGTATCCCTGAGCCGGCGTTTGACCGTCCGAAAACAGGACTTGACCCCGAATCCTTCCGGTTGTTGCGCCCATATTGTCAGAGGGGTAGAGCATTGAAATCGCCGATCGGTCGTCCAGGGTCAGATTGGCTTCCGGAGTTTGTTGCAGAAGAACGGGGAACATTACGGGAACTCCCTGCGAGTCTTCGACCGGGCATGGCATGTCCGTCAGGCAGTTCAGGTTCACCTGGGAATGGCCGAGACCGATCATGTGCCCGAACTCGTGGACAAACGCGGATTGAAATTCTTCCAGGGTGAGTGAGGAATGAGACGGGCTGGCAGGCTGCCCGTCTATAAATCTTCCATTGAGCAGAGCTAATCCGTTTGTGTAATGGACTTGCAAACGATTTATACAGATGGCACCAGCGAAACCCAAAACGGAATTATTGTCGTATCCCAATGCCTCCATAATGCTGCCGTCCTCGTCGTAAATAATGGCATTTTCAGGTTGATTGCAGGCAAACACGGTACTTAAAAATTCGAATAAATTCTCCGCGTTTACATCTTCATCCAGTTCCCCCAGACGCTCGAAGTGGATGTCGGCGGTATCGACATCCGCCCAGGTCTGAAAAGCGGATTCCACCATTGTGTTCGCCTCGGCATTGGTCTGATTCCCCAGGTTTCCAAGGTCGGTGTAATAGGAGACGGTGTTGTCGGCCCAGCGGTAGGGTTCCCCACCCGGATTGGCCCCGTAGGGTCCGGATACCATCAACGGATTTCCCGCTGTTGCCGGTATTACAAAATACACTAAAAAAATTAACACCGATAAACAGCGGAAAGTTTTTATTTTTAACATCAACGTATCCTCGGCAAGGCGGTCAGTGCTTTTACCAATGACGCAAATTCAGCCAGGGGAACCGGGCCCTGTTTCGTCGCTGTAAGTCGCATATGTTTCGTCGATAGATTTATTCCAGCCATGAATGCTCGATTTTCAACGTCCTTGAACAGTCCGGCGTTGCCGATTTCGTTCGCAATAGTGTCCTGGCCGGTAGGCAAGCGGGTGATGAGGAAACGGCCCTGTCCGACACCGACGGGACTGCTGAGGCCGTATCTGGACGGCGATGGAAGAAAAAGCATCAACCTTTGACCGACTTTGTAACCCTGTTTGGTATTCCTGGCTTTAATACCAATCAATGCCTCTCGAAAAGTATAGGTCCTGCCGGAAGGTCCGCGGAGCATATTCTCCACTTCGAGCGTAACTTCAACCGTTGGAATATTTGTAAATTCCGTATGATACTCCTGCCGAATTCCGGTCACTCTGCCCTGGACGATAATGTCCGCCCGTTGCGAAAGATAACTCAGATTCACCGGCACTGTCAGGACCTGAGCCCATAAAACGGGGACTGGGGAAAGAGATGAAAGCACTATAAGGCACAAAATAGGCTTCAGGGATTGAAAAAGCCGGCGATGCTTGATTCTTTTTTTCATCCTGCAATCGTCCTTTCCCGGTTGAGACCCTGGGAAATATCTAAATAATAGCTATCGGCTCTTTTTTTACGTTCTAGCGGAAAAAGGCAAAATCCGGACGGCGAAGCGGAAGAGCCGCGACACAACCTGGTGCCCTAAGGCGCCAGCCACGCTTGAATGTATCTGCATAATTACGCCCCAAACATCACAGATGACATGAGTGCGAATATATTTCAATAATATTTTTTCAAAAGGTATTTTATTGGAATGCACTAATAATTTACTACGTGTCCGATAGCAGTCAAAGAAAATCATATGGTATAACTAATTGAAATCCTTTCAGATTAGGGTAAGAACAGTTACGAGGTTTATGGGAATTCAGTCTCTTGAGATCAATACCCGATGGCATCTATAGAAAAGGATTTGGAAGGGGAACCATGCGTTATTTTTTCGGATGTGGCTGTGCCCTGGCAATTGTTTTATTTTCCTGTGGGCAGAACCCGTTCGCTGTTTCAGCCGGCGCACCCCTGAGCGGCGAAAACGCGATGGAATACGTTCGCACCCAGGTGTCCTTCGGTCCGCGTCCTCCCGGCTCCGAATCGCTGCAGAAGTGCCGTGCATTTATCTCAAACGAATTGCAAGGTTTCGGGTATCGAGTTGAGGACGACGCGTTTACCGCAGAAACACCGTACGGCCCGATTAGGATGCACAATCTGATTGCACGGAAAGGGGACGGCGAGAACGGGGCGATCGTACTGGCCAGCCATTACGATACCAAACTGATGGAGGGGAGGAATTTCGTCGGCGCCAACGATGCGGGCAGCAGTACGGGCCTGGTGCTGGAACTGGCAAGGGTTCTGGCCTCAAAAGACGATCCTCTGGATTACTGGTTTTTATTTCTGGACGGCGAAGAGGCTTTCGTGGAATGGAGCACTTTCGACAGCACTTATGGAAGCAGGCATCTGGCAAAGCGCTGGAAGCGCGAAGGAGTCGCCGGGAAAATCCGGGCTTTGATCCTGCTCGATATTATCGGGGATAAAAACCTGGATATTTATTACGACATCAATTCAACGCCCTGGCTCATGGATCTGGTCTGGGAAAAGGCAAGCCGAATGGGGCTCCAGCCTAATTTGTCCCGTTACAAGAGTTCCGTACTGGACGATCATATTCCTTTTCTCGACATAGGCATCCCATGCGTCGATATCATCGATCTCAACTACGGACCCGAAAATTCCTATTGGCACACCGAAGAGGACACGCTGGATAAAATCAGCCCGGAAAGCATGGAGAAAGTCGGCCGCGTGGTGCTGGAAATACTCCCCGAAATCCAGAAAAAAAGATAAAAGAGAGTGGACTACGTTCTTTCCGGATCCAGAGACTCCTTGAATTTACAATCTTCATTATTGCAGTAGCGAATCGTACCGGACTTCTTGGTCGTTTTGACAAGGGTAAATTTGGCATTGCACAGGGGGCAGGACTCGGCGACCGGCCTGTTCCAGAGGACAAACTCACAGTCGGGGTAATTAGAACACCCGTAGAAGGTTTTGCCCCTGCGTGATTTTCTCTCGACGATTTCGCCTGCGCACCCTTCCTGCGGGCAATGCACTCCGGTCGATTTCAGTTTTATGTATTTGCAGGTCGGATAGTTGCTGCATGCGGTGAATTCTCCAAAACGGCCGTGCTTAACAGCGAGCTTCTTACCGCAGTTCGGACACTCTTCGTCCAGGGGGATGTCCTCTTTGACCACTGAATCCTGAGCCGATTTGACGATCTTTTTCGTGTTTCGGCAGTCGGGATATCCGGAGCAGGCCATGAATTCGCCGAAACGGCCGCGTTTCAGTACCATGGGTCTGCCGCATTTTTCACATTCGATTTCTTGAGGCTGCGTTTCTTCCAAATCCTCTTGCGGAACGGTCCGGGTGATTTCTCTCGTGTTCCGGCATTCCGGATAGGCGGAACAAGCCATGAATCGACCGAACTTTCCCCACTTGATGACCATTTTATTGCCGCACTTATCGCAGATTTCGTCTGTTTCGACGGATTCGGTTTTAACATTCCGCATTTCATCTTTTGCGACAAGCAGATTTTGGGAGAACCGGTCATAAAAGTCGCGTATGGCTGTTTTCCATTCTTCCCGTCCCGATTCGATCCTGTCGAGATGGACTTCCATGCGCGCGGTGTATTCATAATCGAAAAGCTCCTGGAAGCTGGAAACAAGCAGCTCAACAACAAGTTCACCAGTTTCCGAGGGAAAGAATTTATCGGAATGTTTTTCAACATACTCACGATCCTGAATGGTGCCCAAGATCGAGGCATAGGTGCTGGGTCGGCCGATGCCTTTTGCTTCTAGGGCTTTTACCAGGCTTGCTTCGTTATAGCGGGGCGGGGGTTGTGTAAAATGCTGGGCCGGTATCAGTTCCCTCAAGTCAAGCGTTTCACCTTCAACCAATTCAGGCAAAATCGCTGTTTCCACCCCGTCTTTTTGCCCGTTGCTTTCATCTGATTTGGATTCCTGGTATACGGTCAGAAATCCCTTGAATTTTTCTATGGAGCCGATCGCTTTAAATTCAACATTTCCCGCTGTTATGGTTACGTCGGTCTGATCGAAAAGAGCCGGTTTCATCTGCGAGGCGACAAAACGATTCCAGATCAGGGAGTACAGTTTCCAGAGATCGGGTTCCAGGTAATTCTTCAAGCTTCCAGGCGTTCTTTCTACGAAAGTAGGCCGGATTGCTTCATGTGCTTCCTGGGCTGTTTTCTTGGATTTATAGTAAATCGGATGGTTGGGAAGAAAATCCGAGCCGTAATCGCGCTGGATCAGAGTACGAACTTCCTGCAGCGCACTTTCGGCCACCCGGCTGGAATCCGTTCTCATGTAGGTAATCAGACCGATGGATCCTTCCTGGCCGATTTCAATGCCTTCATAGAGCCGCTGGGCTAAAACCATGGTCCTTTTTACCGAGAATTTCAGCTTACGGGCGGCTTCCTGCTGAAGCTTGCTTGTGATGAACGGAGGAACCGGATATTTCTTCTTTTCCCTGCGATGTACCTTCTTGACGACAAAAGGCACCTGTTTCAGTTCTTCGACTATGGCGAGGGTTGTTTCCCCGTCCGAAACCTGCCATTTCTTTCCATTGACCTGACGGGCATTCGCAGTGAATACAGGCGGAGCATTTGCCGCCAGCTTTGCGGACAGGCTCCAGTATTCTACGGATTCAAATTCACGGATCTCCTGCTCGCGCTCCACGATCATCCGAAGCGCTACGGTCTGCACTCTCCCTGCCGAAAGGCCTCTTCGGACCTTATCCCAGAGCAGCGGGCTGACCTTATAGCCGACAAGCCGGTCCAGGACACGTCGCGTGAGCTGGGCGTCTACCTTGTTTTGATTGATACGGCCGGCTTTGTCAAAAGCTCGTTGAATGGCATTTTTAGTTATTTCGTGAAAAAGAACCCGGTATATATTCCGATTCCTGCCAGAAAGCTCTTCATACAGGTGCTGGCAGATTGCTTCCCCCTCACGGTCAGGGTCCGCAGCGAGGTATATGTTCTGGATGCCTTTGGCCGCTGAACGCAACTCTTTGACTACCTTGGCTTTACCGGGAATAATTGAATAATCCGGGGCGAAATCACCGTCTACGTCCACACCCAGTTTGCTTTTGGGCAAATCCTTGATATGGCCTACGGATGCCTTTACAACGAAATTTTTACCAAGGTATCGGCTGATTGTTTTAGCCTTGGCTGGAGATTCTACAACAACAAGTGACTTACTCATAGAAGCGCGCAATATACCAAGCTTGGCGAAAAATCCAAGCAAAAAACATCACAATGAATCAAAAACGGGTTTCACTCATTTGCCTGAATGCCCCCAATTCGTATGTACAAGTTCCCCGGAAGCCTGCGAATCCACCCCTCCAACTCCAGGTTCAACAATCGTTCGCTAAGGTCCGCGATATTCATCCCGCCTTTATGATAAAGCTTGTCGAAATGGGTCGCCTCGTCAAGCTTTAAGAACATTAATAGCTCTTTTTCTTTTTCATTAATAGGGGATGGCTTTAGAGATCGGTTTGTTTCAGTCCCGTCAGAAGAATAAATTTTTTTCTGTAAAGTCCCCGGCAGTTCATCGATCACATCCCGGTAGGACTGAACCAGTTTCGCACCCTGCTTTATCAGAAAATTAGGACCGTAACTTGCTTGAGAGGTAATATTCCCGGGTACTGCAAATACTTCCCGGTTCTGCTCCATAGCCAGTCGAGCCGTGATCAGAGACCCGCTTTTTTCACTTGCCTCCACAATGACAGCACCGAGCGAGAGGCCGCTTATTATTCTGTTTCGGATCGGAAAGTTACGAGGTAAAGGCTGCGTTCCAGGCGGGTACTCTGAAAGAACCAGTCCTGTTCCAAGTATCTGTTTTTTCAATTGATGGTGTTCCGGGGGGTAGTCCACGTCGATTCCGCAGCCAAGTACGGCAATTGTATTGCCGCCTCCTTGCATGCATCCCCGATGCGCTGCCGCATCGATGCCTCTTGCCAGTCCGCTGACAATGCAGATACCTCTGCCGCCCAGATCCTGGGCGATGCCATGGGCCGCCTGCAGCCCGTACACTGTTGGTTGTCTCGATCCGACAACGGCTATTCGTGGGGCATCCGGATGTCGCAGCCGTCCCCGGGCGTATAGGACGAGGGGAGGATCGTATATTTCTTCCAGAAGATGAGGATATTCCGGGGTTCTCGGTATTATGATTCGGCACTTTTGCCGGCGGCACCATTCGAAAATTTCTTCTGCAGCCGCTCTGCAGGATCGGGCTTGAATTGCACGGTACGCGTCATACTTAATTTCCAGGGATTTTATCCATTTGTTTCCCATTGCAAACAGATCGGTAATATCGCCGACAGTTTTCCAGATTCGGTTTTGCGTATGGATGCCGATTCCGGGAATCAGCGTCAATTCGATGGCATTGATAATTGCAGTGTCACTACGAGTTCGCATAGGGTACGATATAGCGGAAGTTTCGGGTCCCATGGAGTATATATGGTGCTTTTTACGGAAACAGTCCTTTTGATGTCAATGGCAAAGGAACAATAGGAACCTTAATACTCATGGCGCCTTCATCTGCCGCTTCCATCGTTCGATATAGATAGAGACGGCAGGGAATCGTTACAGAAATAACGCGAATGCGCCCCCTGCCGAACTGTTTCACCGCCCGGTCAATTATTTGGGGAATTTTGGAAAGCCGTGACGAAAAAAATCAGAGTTTCTCTTGTTCATTACCTTAACTCCGCCCCATTGGGATGGGCATTTCTCCATGGTCCATTTCGAGATTCGTTTGAGATCCTTCCATCCTCGCCTGCACGTTGTGCCGATCAGCTTAAGAGCGGAGAAGCGGATATCGGATTGATTCCGAGCATTGAATATCAACGTATCCCCGATCTTCGGGTTGTTCCGGGCATTGCCATTGCATCCCTGGCGAAAGTTCGAAGCATTCTGCTGGTAAAGCCCTATGGAAAAGAAAGAATCCATTCTGTCGCCATGGACACCACTTCCCGCAGTTCCGTGGTCTTGGCGAAAGTTCTGTTGAGGGAAGTTATGGGGATCCGCCCGGATTTTATTCCTCACCCGCCGGATCTGGAGGCAATGCTGAAGCGATGCGATGCAGCCCTGTTAATCGGGGATGCCGCTTTGGCTGTCAATCTAGAAAACTACCATACGACGGATCTTTCCGAAGTGTGGGTGCGATGGAAGAAGAAACCCTTTGTCTTCGCATTCTGGGCATGTCGCACGGATATGAGCTTTCCGGAGGATTTGGTAGTGCGGTTCCAGGAGGCGAAGCTATGGGGGCTGCAAAGGCGCGATGAGATTGCTTCCGTCTATTCACAGAGATTGAAGCTGAAAAAAAACTTTCTTCTACGCTACCTGTGCCACAACATCAATTACGATCTCGGACCGGAGCATGTTAGAGGCCTGCAAGAGTACTATCGGCTGGCTGAAAAAGGCGGGTTTGTCCATGATCTCCGGCCGCTGCAATTTCTGCAGCTACCGGA
>DKBB01000341.1 GCA_002451015.1 Acidobacteria bacterium UBA6911 | reverse complement strand
GACTCATAATCAGCGGGTCCGGGGTTCAAGTCCCTGCAGGCCCACCATTCATTCTAAAGGACTTACAACATATACTTTTAAAATAAAAATAGCTCCTGGGTACCACATGGGTATCCAGTGGCATTAAATTTAACCTCCAAATACTACGGCTGAGACATCTCCCAGTTCTTATGTTACGTTACCTTCTATAATTTTCTAAAGCCTTCCCAACAGCGCTCCTTCGTAAACGGCATGGCCCTTTTCTCCATTACCTTGTTCAAACAGTTGCCTAGATTGCACTTTGAATTCCTTCGATCTGGAAATCCGAGAAACCGCTTCAATTTTCGGAAGGGGTGGGGGACGGCAACTGACATGAGGAATGGGTCTCGCGGAGCTATAAAAAAATTTTCAGCGACGCTCCCTCTGCCAGATGAGTTCAACGGTTACTTCCTCGGGGCGGAGTACGATCCGATCTTCATCCAGGAACTCAAATGAACGCACCACATCCCTTCCAACATCATTGGGATTAAGAGATGCCTGGATGCTGTGGGTGACTGTATTTGCTTCCGGATCCACCCTGTATGCTCCCGTATACGCGACAATATCGGTCAGCACAGTCCGCATCTCCTCCTCATCGAGTTCATTTAAGTTATCCACCTCACGGACATCACGGTCTGGTCCCGCCAAGACAGCTACCATGTTTCCGCTTGGAGCATATGCGAGGCGCCCAAAGGCATCTATAAAGGATTCTTCACCGTTTTCATCAATTTCTTTCAACGATACCAGCGTCCAACTCCCTTGGAATTTCGTCACGAAATCTTCTGTTGAATCCCCCTCTTTAGCTGCTGGGGCGCACGAACTGATTAGCAGGGCTAAGAATACTATCCATACATATCGCATGTTCTCTCCTCTTTGTTGATGCTGCGTCTGAATTTTCTTGAAAATTTGGCTGCAATATTACCACAGGAATCGTTATCCGTAATGGCAACTAGGAAGGAGCCTTTACTCTGTATAGAGGTAAAGTCACATCACGCTGGGGATTTGAAAGCTGCCGCANNACGATGACATGAAGAATTGATCGATAAAGGAAATAAGCCACTCTTTTATGAATATCCCTCAGTGTCAAAGCAGTCCAGGTTTCTGGTAATGCGTGATAAGTAAACCGTTTTGGGATTTTAATATAGGATTTTATTACAATTGTAACCAGATCTAACTCTTTAACTCTGCAATTTACAAGCAAATCCGTTTTTCACCAAATTGCCAGCATAGAATAGGCCCTAGAATTAAAGAAGGGCTCCTCTGACGCGGATGGGAAAAAGTCGGTCCGCACAAAATTCTCCCTCCGTAGGCTCTGGAGATATGAGAGAAGATCCTTAGGCTATAGGGATCACGGGAGCAGATCGGTTTTTGGATCTTAGCCGCCATGCTGACAGATCTCTCTGATTTTAGCCCGTCACTACCATTTTAGAATTTCAAGATACAAGTCACGCAACGGATTCTGTGCTAGTCGTCAATAATCAGTGCCGGCGCCGATTCACCCTCAGCTTCTTCACCTCCCATAAAAACGTGATAGTGAGCCAAGCTGCGCTTGTTCTGTTTTTTACCTTTTGCTTCAATATTACCTTTATCCCCTGTATCAATAGATAACACTTGGTGTCCATCATCGAATGGAACAACAACTAGAATCTGGCTGTCTGCTTGATTGCGTATTCTGACTTTGCCGTCTCCTTCTTGGTCGACGATGAAAACGCTGGGGCGCACCAGGAGCTTTCCTCCCGGATGACGAAACACAACAATATCGGATTTTGCCATTGGTTTTTCTCCTTTGATGTTATCCAACTTGTTCACTGCCTTTCAGTACCGCCTCGAGCGGCGCTTTGAATCACAAATGTTTCGTACGCAGGGTCCATGCGAAGTTTTGCAAGCCCGGGATCTCTTTCGAAATCGACTCTGGATACTCCTAGGTTGAATGCCTTGGATACCCATCTGAGTGCGGTCTTGCGTTCTCCGAGCTGTTCATAGGCACCCACAACGGTTAGCATAATATCAACATCGTTAATGTCTAATTGCTCCGCTTGAGCCAGCGATTCCAGTGCCCGCGATTTTTCTCCCAGCATGGCGTAACAATCGGCTATTTCAACCAGTATTCGCGAATCTGCCGGATCGAGGGAGTGTTCCTTTTCAGCCTGTGCCGCCGCACGTCTATAAGCATCCATAGCATGTTGGACTCCATCGGGAGACCAGTAATAAGCCGCAGCAAGGTTACGCCAGACACGATAGTCGCGATCATCGATCTCTATAGCTCGCTTCAGACGGATTACGGCTTCGGCATAGCGACCTTCATTAAAGGCGAGGAACCCCAGGTTGGATGCAGCCGTTGAAGTCGGATAAAGCTCCAGCGATTTGTTCCAGGCATCTTCGGCTGCTGGAAATTTCTGCTGCAAATAAAGAGCGGAGCCAAGATTCGACCACACACGCGCATTGTCGGGAACAATCTTCAGCGCCGCTATATACTCTTTTTCGGCTTCCTCTCCTTGCCTGCGTCTGGCCAGATATCCCCCGAAATAGTTACGTGTAATCCAGGAGTCGGGCTGCAATGCAATCGCTTTTCTATAAGTTGATTCTGCATCCGCTTCCCGATTTAACCGGCTATAGGCATTTGCCAGTTCACGATATGCTTCTCCGTTTCTTGGATCACGATTGATTGCACGTTCCAAATCCTTCACCGCCTGCTCAGCCTCCCCTGAATTAGCATGCAGGATGCCGAGCGTTATCCAAGCTTCGGCCAGCGTATCATCCAGATCCAGTGCTCGGCGGCAGTGTTCTTCGGCAAGCTCAATGTGTTCTTCATTCCGCGTAAAACGGGAGAGGCGCCAGTACGACTCGCCCAATCCGGCATGAGCCAATGCATAGCGCGGATCCCGGCGCAGCGCTTCAAGAAACAGCGAGATTGCCTCCTCCAGATTTTGCTGTTGTTCATATCGTTCGAGGTTCGTGCGGGCTCGCTTATAGGGAGTGTAACCCAGTGCCTGGGCGTAGGCTGATGATGCTTCTACATCGCTTGTTTGAGCAGTGCGAATAGCATTCTGTGCCTCCGGTAGAAGCTCCAGATCAAGCATTCCAATGACTGTGCTCACAGCTTCCTGCAACAGAGACACCTTTTCAGGATCAATCTCGATAGTTTCAGTTCTGAGCTGTCGGAGACTATCGGTCGAAACAAGCCGCGTTGACAGCAACAGCCTATCCCCCACCCGCTCGAGATTTCCCTGCACTGCAATTGTGGCGCCGAGTGCTCGATGCGCTTTTTCAGGGTTTATAACGCCCGCCTCACGAACCTCCAGAGTGGGGATAATCCAGATTTTCTCTTGAAAACGCTCGAGCTGAGTCAAACGGTGTGTCAAATAAGATAGCAGGCCGTCACAGAGCAGCCGATCTTTCTCGTTGCTTCCTGAGTAGCGGAAGGGAAGCACGGCAATCTTTTTTTCTGAAGGGATCGATAGCAATTGCGTCTTTTCCAAAACATAATCCCTTAACGGTGAAATTGCGAAAAGCCCTATTAAGACAGCCGCAATAAGGATTGAAACAAGACTGATGCGGCGCCGTCTATATGTGTTTGGATTATTTAACTTTTGCAATGGCAAACTTGCTTCCGACAAATGCTCGCGCACGCTGTGCAGCTCCATCGCAAGATCCGCGGTGGAGGTATAGCGATCCTTGGGTTTTTTTGAAAGACAGCGTTCCAGCGTCCACCGGGCTGGCACTGGGAAGGATTCATTCAATGACGCCAGGGGCACGGGTTCCGTGTCTATTGTAGCCGAGAGCGTCTGTATGGGAGTTTCACGCTTAAATGCCCGGCGTCCCGTAACCATTTCATATAAGATGGCACCCAGTGCGAATTGATCTGATCGGTAGTCGGCACGACTTCCGGAAGCCTGCTCGGGCGATATATAACCCACGGTGCCAACAATGAAGCCCTCGCTTGAAACGGCCGGAAAGGAGAGAGTGTCGGCCTCCGACAGAGGGGCGACACCACCGCCCGAATTGGCGGAATCCGGTAGATATATCTTGGCCAAACCAAAATCAAGGATCTTAACGAGACCATCTGCCGTGATCATTATATTTTCAGGCTTTAGGTCCCGGTGAACAATACCGGCAGCGTGCGCCTTTGCCAGCCCGTCGGCAATTTGTACAGCAATGTCGAGAATTTGCTTTGGAGATAACGGCTTTCCTCTCAGAAGTTGGCGCAAAGTCTGGCCTTCGACGTATTCCATGACCAGAAAATGAGTGTCGTCTGAATGTCCAACATCATGAATGGTGACGATGTTGGGATGGTTTAGTGAAGAGGCCGCTCGGGCTTCCTTTACGAGGCTGGCCGCTCGCTCCATGTCCGATGCTAAGCGCTCTGGAAGAAACTTGATAGCGACGTCACGAGCGAGGACATGATCGCGGGCACGATATACCTCACCCATAGC
>DKBB01000165.1 GCA_002451015.1 Acidobacteria bacterium UBA6911 | reverse complement strand
GCCCCAGGCATTCAGTGCGGCTGTGGTATATCCCGACAGGGGCTGAGGATATCGTTTCAGGAATTCCCCGAGAGTTTGACGGTGATTCAACTCGACAGGAACAAACGCAACATCCAAGAAGGAAAACTCATTCATTATTGCTTGCCAAAAAGCATCGGTTGATAGCCGACCAGGGGACGAAAACCGAGATTCTCGTAAAGTCCCTGCGTTCCCGGTTCTGCAACAAGACCGATCCACCCGATTTTCCGGTCCACACAGAGCTGAGCCAGCCTGCGGACAAGTTCCCGTCCGATACCCTGACCGCGATAATTGTCGAGTACGGCAACATCCTGAATATATGCGTCGCTATGTCCGTCGGAAATGACGCGTGCCATGCCTACAATTTCGCCGTCAATGGAACGCGCCACCATAAAGCAGAAACTGCCTTGAATCATCACAGGAATAACTTCCCTTGCTTCGGGACTCTCCTGCCACCATCCGGCGGATTTGTATAACGCCACAATTTCTTCAACAGGTGCCGATTTAACCGCCTCGTACTCAATATTATTCATGGCATTCCCTTCCTCATCCCGTCTGGCCCGTATTCCACAAGGGCAGTGAAAATGCATGCCTCCAAAGGAGCGGATCGGACTAAGCGGTCCTGTTGCAAATCAACTTGAAAATAATTTTGAAGCACTTTCACGACAAGCCGGCATTATTTCAGGGGTAGCTTTTCGCCTATCTCCTCGGCAGTAGCCTTTTCATAGACTCTGGCGGCCAGGGCAATGTCTTCCACGGCAATACCCTGGGATTCGAACAGCGTTATTTCACTCGGATCCTCCCGTCCAGGGTATTCTCCAATAACGACCAGGCCCAATTCTCGTGCGTCTTCCCAATAGAAAGCATCCGCCTCCACAGCCTTTGCAAGATCACCGGATTCAAGAATCGCCTGTTCTTTCGAATCCACAATTATGCAGTCGCACCTTCGAACGGCTTCCACATCCAGTTCCTGTCTGGTGAGGGAATTCGAACCGATGGCATTTATATGGGTGCCTTCAGACAACCATTCACCCTTCAGTACCGGTTCTTTGGAATTGGTCGCCGTTATAACAATATCCTTTTCTTTTACCGCTTCTTCCGGGATCTCGGCGGGAATTACTTCAATACCGGTTGCCTCGCTCATCTCCTTGCAGAATTTCAGGCGATTTTCTGCATTCCTCGAATACGCCACAATGTTTCGGAAAGAGCCGACGGCGCAGACAGCCTGGACCTGAGCCCGAGCCTGCCACCCTGTACCGATAACTCCCATCCGGGAAGACTCGCGGCGAGCCATATATTTTGTCGCCACCGCGGTAGCCGCACCGGTGCGCATTTGACCCAGTTTATCCGCTTCCAGCACCGCAACCATTTTCCCGCCCGCATCGTAAAGCAATATATAAAAGTGGGATTTCCCTGATGCACTCGTGTAGCTTTTCAGACCGGCATATCCGAGGGTAGGTAAAGAGGCGCTCATCACATGAAGCATTCCTTTATTCAACCGGCAGCGGCGTCTGGGAATATTCTCCGTTTTATATTCCCCCTGAAGCCTGAAAACCTGCTCAATCGTTTCGATGGCCATATCCATTGTAACCAGCTTCTCAACATCCGCTTCTCGAAGTAAAATTGCCATAAATGCCCCCAAGTTCTAGTTCCAACTCCAAATATACTGGAGCCTGGTTTCAGCTCCAAGCCCGAAAAGTTTCTATCTGCAGTGTACTGAATCATGCATCCATTTCCTCGAAAAAAATTAGAATAACGGTATATTATGATTCCTGCCCGGAACGAAAATAAAACAATTGGACTTATATTGCCCGAAAAGAATCCCTCAGAAAGGATGCCATCGCATCGCCGGCAAGAGGAATGATGAAAAAAACCATCCACAGAGCGAAATATATTCTCGCCGATCCCTATACGCTCCTGGAGAACAGTGCACTGGAAATCACAGCCGGAGGCTTTATCGCGAAGATTGCTCCCTGGCCGGAATTATCGGGATCGCCAGTGCACAAAATAATAGACTGGGGCGCGGCGATTATAATGCCCGGTTTGATCAATGCACACGTTCACATGGAACTGACCTCTCTTTGTGACACGTTTCCCCGGTTCCATTCCTTTACGGACTGGCTCTCCCAGCTGGTCACCAGGCGTCGGGCCTGGGATCTGGAGCAATTACACTCTTCCATAAGACAAGGGATTTCTCAATCCCTTAAGGCGGGAACCACTACGGTCGGAGATATCTCTTCAAGCGGAATTATCCGCGATTTTGTCCGGGATATACCTCTTCGACAGGTTGTTTTCGAAGAAAGTATTGCTTTTTTACCCGATCTGGCTGCCGAAAGAATCGGGGACATAAATCGAATTCTCGAAAGCTCCGAATCCAAGGGTCTTTACCAGCGGGGTATTTCGCCCCACGCACCTTATAGCGTTTCAGGAGAATTATACCGCCGTCTGGCAGAAACGGCACGACGCCGGGGGCTTTTGCTNNATTTCCTCCAGTCCATGGGAATTCTTTCTTCGGACTGGAAGCCCCCGGGGCTGGATCCGATCCCTTATCTTCACTCACTCGGTGTTCTTGGGAGCAAGTGTCTTCTAATTCATTGCAACTACATGGATCGTGACTCCATCAAACTGGTGGCAGGTTCGCAAAGCAGCGTTGTTTATTGTCCTAGAAGCCACGCGTTCTTCCGCCATCGGCCGCATCCGATACGAAATCTGCTGGACGCCGGAATTAACGTCGCACTGGGAACGGATTCATTGGCCAGCAACAGGACCCTAAGCATGCTCGACGAATTACGCTTTCTGTACAAGGAAAGAAAAGACCTCAAATCGGTAGAAATTCTGCAGGCTGCGACACTCAACGGTGCAAAAGCCCTGGGTTTTGGCGACAGGCTTGGCACCCTGAAATGCGGCAATCTGGCCGATATGACGGTTCTGGAAGTACCGTCGGATACAGAAATCAAAAAAGCACCGGATCAGATTCTGGAAGGCGCCGGAGAATGCATGAGCACCATTGTCGAAGGTCGCATTGCCTGGCAGAAAACAGATTCTTTGTAGGTGTCGCGATGCGAATGCAGGCAAGAAACACCGTTTGAGTATATTGTAGAGTTGCCGCTTGCATTAATGATAGACTGCTGCTTCCGGAAGGGAATATGAAAAGCCAAGGATTGCCTTTGAGAAAATATCTGTTTTATGGACTGACCCTTGTACTGGTCTCTGTATTCATCTTCCTGGCCATACAAAGCCGCCGGTTGGAAAAAGAACGGAAGCAGCAAGGCAGCGAGATTGTTCAGAACTTCACACCGACCCCTACACGGATCCTGTCTCCCGTCGATCTTGAAATCCTCACAACTTCCATGGTCCGGGAACAGGGGAATAATACGACAGGGGGTCAGGAAACAATCCGCCATAAAATAGAAATTCAGAATTCCGGCCAGGTATCCTTTAGTGAAATCCAGCTAAGCCTGAATTACCTTGATTCCGGCGGAACGGTAGTCGTGTCCCGGCTCCATACTATAAACGAACGGATAAGCCCTGGGAATACATTGTTTTTAACAGATATCCGGGAGGAAAACATCCCGGCTGAAGCAATCGACTGCCGTCCGAAGATCGTTTATGCGGATATAGAGCCTGGAGAATAACAAAAATATCCGAAACCAAACAAAGGGACCTTTGGTAATACAGTGCACTATTTTCATGTGCACAAACACCAATTTGGATCGATTTGACATGTAATTTCAATTATGATAACTTGCGTTCAATCCAAGTGTCCCGGATATGTTGCGCATCCTTATAAGGAACGCTGGCAATGAAGGTTTTTTTCCGGAGTCTATTCCCAGTTCTTCTAATCACTCTGATTCTATTTGCAGAACCGTCCCTTGCCGTAAACCAGCAAAGACAGGGGCACATATCCGGCAACATAAAAAGCCCGAGCGGAAATCCGCTGAGTGACGCTCTTGTTAATATCTTCAAAGTAACCGGACAGAAAAAGATACTTGCCAAAACCAGTATTCGCAGCAATCAGAGCGGATTTTTCCGGGCTGCAAACCTGATTCCGGGCATTTATTACCTGCAGGTCATTCACGAAGAATACAAGGCAACCTCCACAGGAAAATTTGAAGTCGAGCCGGAACGGACAACCACTCTGGATATCACCTTAGACCGTTTCATAGGATACATTTCGAACGATGAAGATCCGCGTAATTGGGATTTGATAAAAGTGATGCGCAGTTCATCGGACCGGCGCCTGATATTCCGGTATCAGCCCGCCGACACGCCGGAGACCTATACAGAAAAGGAAGTGCCGTTTTCCCGAGACGGCACCATGAGTGTTGCTTCGAATACACCCCTGGGCGTAGGTCCGCACTATTTAACCCGCCCCCATGCAAGCCAGAACGGCATTGTCACGAATTTCGCTTTTTCCGAACCCCTGAGCCGCAACAGCAGAATGCTTTTTTCAGGGCAGTTCGATTATGGAAATAGTTCGTTCTGGAGAGTAAGGGACACCATTCATTACCGGCCCAACGAAGAACATGACTATAAGGTTTCTTTTGGTTATGGGCGCATGAACCTGAACAACGCTGAGGTCGATGCTCTGGAATCCCAAATGATGCCGGAAAATCAGGGTACCCAGGCATCCAGGATTGAGACTTTCGCTTTCGGTATCGAGGGAACCACGAAGTTTTACGATCTGCTCAGAATTAACTACGGCTTCGATTATTCGCGTCTCCATTACGGCACTGATAATCATTTCCTGTATCCGTCACTCGAGATCGTTTTGTCTCCGATGGATGGATGGCGTCTCAAAACCTCTTTTACTTCCAGACGTGAACGCGAGACGGACAGCGTCATGCTTTCCACGGGAGAAGTTCTAAATCTTTCGGAGCCGACGATGATCACCGTCGTCGGTAACAATGTCAGTATGAGTCAGGTACGACACTCCGAGGTCGCGGTCGAGAGAGCTGTCAATCCCGCTACATCCATTGAGGTTGCCGTATACAGAGATAACACTTTAGGACCGGGCATTCCTTTAATGATCACTACGATCACACCGGAGGCTCAGACATCCGACGTGGTCCATATAAATGAGAACCGGTCCAGCCAGCAAGGATTGCGCGTTTCATTGAACCGTCAAATGCTGTCCAATTTACGCGGTTCCCTTGCTTACGTCTTTGGAGAGGCAACCAACCTCCCCGTAGTAGACGAGTCCATAACCATTGACAGTCTAAACCGGAATTTCAGAAGCTACGCCTACCAGCAGTACAATCATTCGATTACAGGTCAGGTTGACGCATGCATCCCGGAGACGAACACAAATCTGCTGGCCACAATACGATGGTACCCCGGAAATCCCATTTCTCCGATCAACTGGTTTTCCGATCCTATGGATATAGGACCAAAGTCTGTGAATGTTGAAGTCCGCCAGACAATCCCGATTCAGGATTTCCTCTCAACTTCGGGACAATGGGAGATCCTTGTAGATTTTCGGAATATATTAAACCAAGGAGAAGAAGTCTTTTCCGCTTCGGACGGCCTTATTGTTCTGAACCGCAATCCCCGCTCGTTACGTTTCGGCTTCAGCCTTAATTTCCACTAGCCGCATTCGCTTCAAGGATACCCGGCAGGTTTTTGCGAAACTGCAACAGGCCGCCGACCGGACAAACTTGCAACTTTCATCGGTATTAGACCAATTGTTAATGAAAGTAATGCCTCTCGATTCATTTGATGGCCATAAGTAAATGGTTCAAAATATTGGATGAAATAATTCAATTTGCTGAAGTCGGTTGTGGTTTCTTTGCAGTTGTTATTTACACTAGATCTAAAATCTTTTTATACAATTATTTATCGGATTATAAAAACAATTATCCTTTCCCTCATCTGGCACATGAATTGCGTAATTTATTTATATTACATGCGCTAAAGGATAAAACGGCTTAATGAACGGTTTCCCTGTACCATTCAGGTTTATCGCGACAGCTCTGTTAAGCGGCATTCTTGTATTCATTGGTATTTTGAATTTCCGTGACCGTGCACTTTGGACCGTTCCGTCCGACGGTGTGTTTTGGAGTGAATCCGAGGGTGCGCTTTTAGCGACAAAAGTGGATCCCAAGGGCCCTGGAGGCCTGGCAGGCGTTCGATTGGGAGACCGCCTACATTCGATCCTTACCCAACAGGTCAAAGATATTGGACAATATTCCGATCTGATCTATGAACTGGGTTCGGGAGCCTCGGTCATCTACCGCCTGGAGAATGAAAACGGATTTCGAAACATAACAATCACCCTGCAATCAGACCCTGTACTTAAGCCTCTCGACGGCTTTCGCTCCATCCTGGCATTTCTTCACCTGGGCATAGGCTTGTTTGTTCTTATTCGCGGGGACCGAACATCGCGTAATTACCACTTTTTCTTCATATGCCTGGCCGCTTTTGTCGTTTATTTCTACAGTTATACAACCAATCTAAGTGTTCTGGACTGGTGGGTTTACGGGCTTTCTGTCCTGGCGTTTCTACTTCTTCCTGCCCTTTTCGCACATTTCTGCTTCCGATTTCCCGTCGACATCCGCCCTAAAATACCCCTATTTACCATTTATATCCCTGCATTGTTGCTCATTGCTTTTCAAATGCTGTGGATAACAGGCCATCTGGCCTCCATTAGACTTCCACGAAACACCTATTCGATCGGTATTATCGACAATATTCATTTGGCCTATTTTTCCTCGGGTTTCCTGCTCGGTGGAATGCTGCTCTTTATAAAACATCTGAAAACCGGGAACCTGATCGCGCGCCAGCAGATGAAATGGGTCAGCTTTGGAACATTGGCCGGAATTCTGCCTTTCAGTCTTGCCTATATCCTGCCGGTTCTATTGGGNNTTGTGCATCGGATATGCACTGATTCATTACCGGCTTATGGATGTCGAACGCATTGCTCGGCGGAGTGTGGCTTATTTTATTGTCAGTTCTCTCCTTTTAGCCCTGTACCTGCTGTTCGTACTTGTATTGGGCCGGGCGGTACAATGGATCGCGCCCCAAGCGGACTTTCTGATAATCAGCCTTTCCGTCCTGGTCATTGCCCTACTGTTTGCTCCACTACGCAATGCCGTTCAAATCCGACTGGATCGCTTTTTTTACAAAGATCTCTTTGACGACCGTGCCAGTCTTCTGGATTTCGCACGAAAACTCAGCTCCGAACTGAACCTCGAGACCCTTTCACACAGTATCGCCGAACGGGTTTCTAAAACCTTTGGGATTGATCGCGTCGGGGTGTTTCTAGCCGATCCCTCAAATGCCGGTTTTTTCCGCCTGACCTATTCGCAGGACCCCGCTATGTACACCACCGCATCTTTATTCCGGCAAGAGGACCTTTTTAACGCTGAAAATCCGGCCGATACCATTAAAACTAAGAGCGGAACCGAAGACTTAAAGAGTGCCAGCACTCTTTTAATTAGAAACGGGTTTTTGCATCTTCTTGAACTGAAACTCCATGGACGGAGGGTGGGGGTTGTCGCACTGGGCCGATTACCCGGAAACCGTCATTTTTCCACTGAAGACCAGGAACTCCTCTCCACCCTGGCAGGCTATGCCGCAATGGCGCTGGAAAATGCCAATCTCTACCGGTCCGTTGAAACCAAAGCCATCGAATTAGAACGCCTTAAGGCCTACACGGACAACATAATAGAGAGCATTAATGTCGCCGTAATCGCTTTTGACGTCAACGGCTGCATTACTTCCTGCAATTGTGCGTTCGAAAAATTGTATGCTGCAACCCGACAACAGATCACCGGTGCCGGTATCGAGGCAATTTTCCCGCGCGACATCCTGACGTCCATACAGAAGATCAGCGGAACGGACTCCTGGAACATAAAATCTTCGGCTCATATGTCCAAACTCTATATGGAAAATAAACTCGGCAAACGATTATTCGTGAATCTCAGTTTAATCCCACTGCAGGAATATGCTGCCGGAAATCCCGGTTTCCTGATTGTTCTGGACAACATTACTGAAAAAGCAGAGCTGGAGGAACAGCTGCTACAGGCCGAAAAACTTTCTTCAATAGGACTGCTGGCTGCCGGGATTGCACACGAAATCAATACGCCAATTGCCGGTATTTCCAGCTATACCCAGATGTTATTAAAAGACCTTCCGGAATCGGACAGGCGGAAGAAGGTCCTTGAAAAGATAGAAAACCAGACATTCCGAGCCGCTGAGATCATTAACGGTCTGCTGAATTTCTCGCGTTTGAGCGGCAGCCAGTTCAGGGATCTGAATATCAACCAGCTGATCCATGAGAGCTTAATCCTGTTGAAGCACCAGCTTCAGGGAAACCAAATAAATGTTGAATCCAAACTCGATCCTTCATTGCCGATGGTTTATGGAAATTCTGGAAAGCTGCAGCAGGTCTTCATAAATTTGTTTTTAAATGCGCGGGACGCCATGCCCTCCGGAGGAAACTTAAAAATTGAAACAGCCATGAACGAGTCGATGGTTGTGATCGATATACTTGACAACGGAACAGGGATTTCAGACGAGAACCAGAAACGCATTTTTGATCCGTTTTTTACAACAAAAACCCTCGGGAAAGGAACAGGTCTGGGATTATCGGTCAGTTATGGAATCATCCAGGAACACGGCGGCAGAATATTGGTCGACAGCCACGCCGGAGAGGGAACACACTTCAAGCTAAAACTTCCAATCAGACTCCAGTAAAAAAACAAGAAGTCCGTAGTCAGAATCACCGCTGGGTAACCGACTGTTTGAAAAGACTGTAACTATTAGAAACAAGGTGTCAGGACTGAAGGAGAAATGAGAAAAATTCCCCGGCAATCAGAATAAAACAGTCCACTTCAGTTTCTACTCCTGGCTCCTGGCTTCTTATATGAAAACAAACCGGATTGAGAGTACAAGGTAAGAAAACAAAAAACCGGTTCCTCATTTACTTTAAATCTTCAATTTTCAATCTTTAATCTATAATTAGCGTATAGGATGTAAATTTTAGTCTTTAAATATTTGAGTAAGTGTTTCATGAATACAAACGGATGCATACTGGTAGCCGACGATGAAGAGATTATGCGCGAAGTTCTGTTGGAACTCCTGTCCTCTGAATCCTATACCGTCGAACAGGCAGAAAACGGCACCCAGGCATTGGAGATGATCCGGAACCGGGATTACGGCGCCGTGCTGCTGGATCTGATGCTGCCGGATATGAACGGGCTCCAGGTTCTTGAGGAACTTAACCAGCTTGAAAACCGCCCTGAAGTAATAATACTCACCGCTTACGCATCCATTGAAAAAGCTATAAAAGCCACCAAACTGGGCGCGTTTGATTTTTTCGAAAAGCCTTTCAAGAACGACAAATTATTGCAGGCGATTAAGAACGCTCTGGAACACCGGCGTCTGCTGGAAGAAAACCGGCGTCTGCGCAAGACTCTGCACGATCGATACAGCTTCCACAATATTATTGGCAAATGCGACAGAATGCAGCAGGTATTCGATCTTATCTCTCAGGCCGCACCCCGGCGCAGCACCATCCTCATCCAGGGGGAAAGCGGGACGGGGAAGGAACTGGTGGCAAAGGCGATTCATGCCTCCAGCGGAAGGATCACGGCCCCCTTCATCGCCATAAACTGCGGGAACATCCCTTCCGACCTACTCGAAAGCGAGCTTTTCGGACACGTCCGCGGAGCTTTCACCGGCGCCACCAACACAAAAAAGGGGCTGTTCGAAGTCGCAGACGGAGGAACTCTATTTCTGGATGAGGTAACGACAATTTCACTGGAAATTCAGTCCAAGCTTCTGCGGGTAATTCAGGAGCGTGAATTTCGTCGTCTGGGCGGTCTGGAAAATATTAAAGTGGACGTACGCATCATTGCGGCCAGCAACTCTGACCTGCATGCGGCGGTGCGGCAGGGAATTTTCCGCGAAGACCTGTATTACCGGTTGAATGTCATCACCATTCAAATTCCCCCTCTGCGGGAAAGACCGCAGGATATTCCCCTTTTAACCGAACATTTCATTAAAAAATACAGTGAAGAAAACCAAAGGGACAATATCGGCATGGATCCTTCAGCCATGAAAGCCTTAATGGATTGCCAGTGGCCGGGGAATGTCCGCGAACTTGAAAACGTGGTGGAACGCGCCGTGGTCCTTTCGACGGGAAATACCATCACCCCTGACCTGTTCCCGAATAATATTTCCACGCCACCACCCGAAACAGCCTTTCTGTTGTCAGAAGACCCCGTTTCATTAAAGGAAAAAGTGGGAAATTATGAAAAGTCTCTGATTCTCGCCGCGCTGGATAGAACAGGCTGGAATCAAAAGAAAGCAGCCCGGCTTCTCTCCGTCAATGCCACTACTTTAAACGAGAAATTGAAACGCCTGAAAATCAAAGAACCGTAGGACGGATTGCACGTGTGAATATAAAGACCGTAAGAACGCGTAAGCGTATGCGCGTGCGAGGTTAAAGTGCGTTTTCTGACAGTTCGAGATTGAAAGGCTGGTGGGATGCATTTTGTGGTGGAAACGAAAGAGCATAAGACCCTCAAAAGTTGAACTGCAGTTTACTTCTGAACTTTTGCATCAATTGACTTCATCCTACTTAATGGATACTTTTATGGAGTGACCTTTAACTTTGGGGGTTCTATGCGGAGTTTTACCGTTCTTTGTTCCCTAGTCGTCTTCTCAATAATCGCCTTGAGCGAAATGGCACCGGTTCGGGCCGATTACCAACAGGCCGTAGCCTTTTACAATCAGGCTCAATACGAAAAAGCCATCCAGGAACTGCAACCCGATCTCGATCGGAATCCGGATTGGGAATTCGGCCACAGACTGCTCGGATTGTGCTACCTGAACATCAAAAACAATGCCCTGGCGGCATCTTCGCTCTCCCGTGCCGTTCAGCTTAAATCCCCCGCTTTCATCACCTATTTCGGTCTCGGACAGGCGTATTTCAATATGAAGAAATACGAGGAATGCATCGATGCCTTGAATAAGGGACAACCGCTTGCGGCAAAGGAAAAAGATCCCGAAAGCAATCAGGCAAAGCTGTACAGACTCCGGGGTTCAGCCCATTACCGATTGAACCATTTTAACGAAGCCGCGGACGATCTCACCCAGGCGCTTCGAATCAGCCAGTCGGACTGGTCGGACTATGCCATGCTGGGTGTCGCCTATTTCAACCTGGATCGAACGGACGAAGCCATAGAAACCCTGGAAAAGGCGTATTCCATGAAACAGGGGCAGAATACGATCCTGGAACTGCTAGGAAAGTCCTATTTGAAAAAAGGAATCGCGGCCCTTTCCCAGAAGCAGTTCAGCTCCGCGGTGAAACTGCTGCAGAAAGCTTTGAGTTACGATCCGAATAACGGATACATCCACTACAACCTCGCAGAAGCCTTCCTGTTTGAAAAAAAATACTCCGATTCGGAAAGGGCCCTGAACAAAGCCGCGTCGCTGATGCCTGAAAAAGCGGATGTTTATGAACGACTGGGGCTGGTCTATGAAAAACAGAAGAAATGGGACGCTGCATTGAATGCCTACAAAGAAGCCCAGGGCATCCAGGCTTCCGATTCGATAAAAGAAGCGATTGAACGGGTGACGGAGAATAAAAAGCAGTAGTCGGTCAGCGCGCCCCATCCAGGATTGAGATTCCATTTAAAAAGGCTAAGCGGGATTGCAGGGGCGAATCTTGTGTTCGCCCTGTAGACCATGAAGAACAAATAGCCAGTCGGCAGGTAAATGAGGACGGCGCTTCGAAATCTGCATGCCCGGGAATTCTGTTTTATATCCGAATTCCATTAACGTTAAAGACTTTTATTTCTCCTCTGTAGAATTTTCTTTGTATCGAAAACAACATTCCTATAAAAGGCTTACATTGTTTTTTTAGAGCGGGGAAATTATGGGAGTGCGGCGGCAAGCTGTCGGCTTTGTTGCGATTATGTAAGGCGAAAGGGTATTGCTTACTCCGGGCTACTGGCTACTTTGTAGACACCACTCCAGCGCCGCAGATTTCCCGACTCATCGATTGCAGTGATCTGATAGTCGTATTCCCCGGGAGCACAATCCGCTGCAACAGGAATCTTGCACAGAATAAACTCAGAAGCCGGATCGGTGTCCGCCTGGGCCTGAAAAAGCTTTCCCGTGCGATCATCCCGGATAAAAACACCGTCGGGAAAAAGGACGTTGTCGTTGTCCTTGAACCGCAGATTCAGTACCAGGGTATCGCCCGGTTTGACTGGATCGGGAACTGAAATTGTTTCCATCAGTTCCGGGGTTTCTTCTTCTGAAATGGTAATCTCCTCGGGAGCGCGATATTCGCGCACTTTATTTATCCATATTTTTTCAAGCTCAGGCGCCGGTTCCTTGAATGCATCTTTCAAACTTCTGGATAAATTGGCCCGCCTCAGTGCTTCAAAAAATTTTGCAGGACTCTGGCGGCCTTCCAGATCCCTGAGAGTCATCAGGAATGTGATCCCGGGTGCCGCGCTTCGCATGCAGCGACGATCCCTTGAAAAATCGGACCATGTGCGTTGGGATTCCAGGCCCAACAGGCCCATTTCATCCAGGAACTGCGAAACCGCCCAGGCGCTCTCCAGGCTCCGGGATGTATGATCAAACTCGTGCACCAGGATTTCTATCATCCCTTCATACATAAACTCATAATCAGGTCTCGAAGCACCGCGAGAAAGCTGGAACAATCCCAGGCGTGCCATTTCCCGCTTTGTTTCATTCAACAGAAGCGAGCTTGGATTGGAAACGGGTTGGTTCATTCCTACAACGATACTTGACTCCTGGTAATTTGCGCGGCTCTCCTGGAGGTCCCAGTCAACCAGAAAAATGATCTTTTCCGGAAGTTCGGCGTTAATGGCTCCGTTGAGAAACCTGTAGAACCGTTCGAGGTCCGTTATGACGCGTCGCCCGAGAGAATCCCTCTCTTTCGGGATGCGGATTAACAGATGCTCGGACGTAACGTCTTTATATTGCTGGGAAAATATTTCAGGGCAAATCGGGCCCAGAAAGGTCGACAGGATAATTAATAAAAAATTCAATTTACGCATTGGCCGAGAAACTCTTAAGAGCTACAGTTTCATCATCGTACGAATCAAATACATTCAACAAATTTGTAATATTAAGCAGATCGATAACACGCTCATTGGGAGAAAGAAGTTTCAAACTTCCGCCGTTTCTTCGAAGCGCCGTAAAGCATCGAATGATCTCGCCCAATCCCGCGCTGTCTATATAGGGAACCTTGGCTAAATTCAGCAGAATATTCTTCGTACCCTTTTTCAAAAGATCATCCACAGCCTTTTTTATTTCCACATCCCCTTCACCCAAGAAGATTTTTCCTTCAACATCGATTATTATAATATCTCCATTCTTTCTCGTCGAAAACTTCATTGGCGCCTCCACTGTCTGAAAGAGAACTCAGCCTGCACTTTTCACAGGTTTTCCCGCTACTGATAGCACCCGGGGGCCTACCTGCATACCTGCACCGCTCAGCTTTAAAACCTTGTAAAAAATGCAGGCTAGCATAGCCTTGAAATACTGTCAATTTCACCTGAATATGTTAACCCGTATTTCTCACCGGGTTCCGGTCGCTTCGCTTACACGAGGCGGCGCAGAGGGCCGTGGATACAAGGCTTGCGACCGAAAGCCCCGCAGACGTGCTCGACAGTGCGTCGAGGCGTTTGAGGAAAGCGGACGCAATTTATGCTCTGCATAAATTGCGTCCGCAGGAGACATGGTTCTCGTTGCCGCAGCAGAAACCTGGTGAGAAATGCGGGTTAAATAGGTTTCTTGATCGTTTTGCGGGCCTGTGTTATACATCAAAAAGTTAATCTGCTGTTTACTTTAGGGTTTTGCCGTTAAGTTACTTTGGCAAAGCGTTGCGATACGGGGATTAAAGCCCTATAAGATAAACCATGGAGGGGGAATGGAACCATGAGCAAGATACGTAACGTTAAAGCCAGAGAGATCCTTGACTCGAGAGGAAATCCCACAGTTGAAGCCCAAATCATCCTGGAAAATAATATTCAGGGTTCGGCAGCCGTCCCTTCCGGAGCGTCTACAGGGGCGCATGAAGCCGTCGAACTCCGGGACGGAGACGATTCAAGATTCATGGGTAAAGGTGTAAGGCAGGCGGTGGAAAACGTAAACGCGATTATTGCTCCCGCTATTACCGGCGAAAATGTTTATAACCAGCGAAATCTCGATCAGATCCTCATAAACCTGGACGGTTCCCCCAACAAAGCGCACCTGGGCGCCAACGCTATCCTGTCGGTTTCTCTCGCTGCAGCAAGGGCGGCTTCCGCCAGCCTGGGAGTATCCCTGTTCCGCTACCTGGGAGGAACGAATGCGTGCATTCTTCCGGTTCCAATGATGAATATTCTCAACGGCGGCGCACACGCGGACAACAATCTCGATCTCCAGGAATTTATGATTGTTCCCTCCGGGGCGGAGTCATTCTCTCAAAGCCTGCGCATGGGGGTTGAAACATTTCATACTTTGAAAGCCGTTTTGAAAAAAAAGGGCTATATCACAACGGTTGGAGATGAGGGTGGATTCGCCCCGAACGTCCAGTCCAACGAAGAAGCGATTGAAATGATACTGGAAGCCATAGAAAAGGCGGGGTACAAGCCGGGAGAGCAGATATACCTGGCGCTGGATGCAGCCGCCAGTGAATTCTATGAAGACAACACCTATCAATTTAAAAAATCCTCCGGGGCCAGCCTGGATGCAGACAAGTTGATTCGACTCTACGAGAACTGGGTTCTGCAATATCCGATTGTGTCCATTGAAGACGGTATGGCTGAAGATGACTGGCAGGGATGGATAACGTTGACATCCTCCCTCGGGGAAAAAATCCAGTTGGTCGGAGATGATGTATTCGTTACAAATCCCAAACGATTGCAGGATGGCATTGCCGATGGCGTCGCCAACAGTATTCTGATCAAGCTGAACCAGGTTGGAACATTAAGTGAAACTATGGATACAATCGAGCTGGCCAGGGGCGACGGGTACACGACCGTGATATCCCATCGTTCCGGAGAAACCGAAGATTCCTTCATCGCAGATCTGGCGGTTGCCACAAATGCCGGACAGATAAAAACCGGATCCGTCAGCCGTACGGATCGTATCTGCAAATACAATCAGTTGCTGCGCATCGAGGAAGAACTCAAGGGTCAGGCCCAGTTTATAGGGATGCAGCTTTTCTAGCCCGAATTTCTCACAGGGTTTTCACAAAAATATCTATATTAAATACTGGCGTGTCTTTTTCAGGATGCCTACTTCGACGATTCATCGCTTGCGATTTGCCCGTCCAGCAACCGGATCACCCGGTGTGCGTGGGCAGCGATATCGGGTTCATGCGTTACCAGAATTATTGTATTCCCTTTTTC
>DKBB01000358.1 GCA_002451015.1 Acidobacteria bacterium UBA6911 | reverse complement strand
ATAAATCCACCGGAACAGAAAAGTAGGTTGAGTTAATTTCTCCGGTGCTTCCAACTGGCCGTCCACAAAGAAACGGTAGAAAAATAGTTCAGAGCCGAATCATAATTTGCTAGCGTCTCGGCTTAATTCAACGCATTCTCTGTTCATATAATCCAACCAGAATATCCATGTGAATTGCGGCACCTTTCGTATTCGGAAGGTTCGGAAATGGCACGAAGGTGTGCCGGTTTCCTTCGAATATACCGTTGCCTCGGCCGAATAACCCAGGCCCCAAGAGGCCGTTCCATCCATTGAAATTTCACCGGGGGAAGCTGGAAAATTTCGCTTCCTGCTAATTGTGGACCCGGGTGCCGCGTATCGGTCGTCTCCAGGGTGGATTGGCAAATATATATAAATATAAAGTCAATTATATCAATATATTGTAATTAAATGACCGGGCGGATTAAATGAGAAATTCCCATGGATTGCGATCTCCAGCTGGACCGTCATGGTATATTCCATTTGAGTTTTGTTGTTCTGTCTGGTAGCTTAAAAATTCCAGTATTTCGGACTGCGAAGATAGAAGGAAAAGCACATTTGGCGATGAAAGAAGAGAACGCTTCGACGGACATAGAACAAGATCAGGTCCAAAAGTTTCAATTAGCGTTCGAACTGAAATCCTGGTCCCGCGATATCCTCTTAGCAATTGCAATCGCGATTTTTATCGTGATTTTTGTCGTACAGCCGGTGAAGGTTGAAGGAACCAGTATGCAGCCCCAGCTTGCGGATCAAGACAGGATATTCGTAAATCGCTTTATTTATCGATTCAAGGAAATTGACCGGGGGGAGGTCGTTGTATTCTGGTATCCTAAAGATCAAACTAAGTCCTTTATTAAGAGAATTATAGGCGTGCCGGGCGATTCGGTTGAAATCCGGAGGGGGGCTGTTTTTATAAACGGCGAATTAATAGACGAACCGTATTTGAAGCCGGAATTCCGTGACTCACAGTCCTATAATAATGTCGTTGTGCCTGACGGAAAATATTTTGTCTTGGGGGATCATCGAAACTCCAGCAACGACAGCCGCAGTTGGGGATTTGTTGATGAATCTTTGATTTACGGTAAGGCGATCTTCAGTTACTGGCCTGTTTCACACGTCGGCCTTGTTGAGTAAAAGCATTGATTTCGGCGATGAAAAGAAATTTTGGAACAAACGTAACTGCGGAAGGTCGGCGCCATTCCCAAAAGTAGTGTTACCCGTGGAAAAATGAAAGCGATACTTGCACTGGAAGATGGAAGTATATTCGCCGGTTGTGCCTTTGGTGCGACAGGTGAAAAGACCGGGGAAGTGGTTTTTAACACCTCTATGTCCGGGTATCAGGAAATTCTTACCGATCCGTCCTACGCTGGGCAGATAGTGGTGATGACTTATCCCCATATAGGCAATTATGGAACCAGTGATAAAGATAACGAGTCCAGGCAACCTTTTGTCGAGGGATTCGTCGCCAGGGAGTTCAGCGAAATAGCATCAAACTGGCAATCCAGTGAAACACTGGAATCCTATCTGAAAAGACATGGCATAATCGGAATATCCGAAGTAGACACCCGCGCGCTTGTTCTGAGAATTCGAAATCGGGGTGCGATGCGGGGGATAATCAGCACGGAAACCCGGGATTCCGATAGACTGGTCCTACAAGCACGATCCGCAAGAAATATGATTGGAGCCGATCTGGCATCGTCCGTTTCCTGTCTGCAGCCATACTCGGTTGCGCTTTCCCGAGAAATTGCAGGAAATAAAACCTTTAAAGTCATTGCGTATGATTATGGAATCAAGCGCAACATACTGCATAACCTTAACAGGATAGGATGCGAACTGACCGTTGTTCCGGCATCCACATCTGCCAAAGAGGTACTTTCTCTAAATCCTGATGGTGTTTTCCTTTCCAATGGACCGGGGGATCCAGAACCGCTGGAATATGCGGTCCGGAACATCAGGGAGTTGCTCGGTCGCATACCAATATTCGGTATCTGTCTGGGGCATCAGCTTATGGGACTGGCTTTTGGCGGCAAAACATATAAGTTGAAATTCGGGCATCGGGGCGGGAACCAGCCTGTAAAAAATCTTATGAACAAAAAGGTTGAGATAACGGCTCAAAACCACGGCTTTGCAGTCGATCCCGATTCGTTGAAACAAAGCCAGATTGAACTTACACATATAAACTTAAACGATCATACNNCTTGAAGGCATGCGGCATCGCAGCCTGCCTGCCTTTTCCGTTCAGTATCATCCCGAAGCTTCTCCAGGACCCCATGATTCCCACTACCTTTTTGAGGAATTTAAAACGCTCATGATGGAAAGCTAGACATACGATGCCAAAGCGTACCGACTTAAAAAAAATCCTTATTATCGGTTCCGGCCCGATCGTCATCGGCCAGGCCTGTGAATTTGATTACTCTGGTACCCAGGCATGCAAAGCTCTTCAGAGTGAAGGTTTTGAGGTAGTCCTGGTAAATTCCAATCCCGCCACTATCATGACGGATCCGGATCTTGCGGATCAAACCTATATCGAACCCCTTACAAAAGAGTCCGTAGCCGCTATTATTGCCCGTGAAAAACCGGATGCTCTTCTTCCTACGGTCGGCGGACAGACCGGGCTGAACATTTCCGTGGCATTGGCGAAATCGGGCATCCTGGACAGGTATAACGTAGAAATGATCGGCGCCAAACTCCACGCGGTTGAAATCGCGGAAGACCGGCAACTATTCAAGGATGCCATGACCGAAATCGGTCTGCAGTCCGCGCGTTCTAGAGTGGTTAAAAGCCTTGCGGAGGCAAGGGAATACATCCAGGAGATAGGCTTGCCGGCCATTATCCGGCCCAGCTTCACACTCGGCGGATCCGGCGGAGGGACTGCATTCAACGCCGAAGAGTTTGAGATAATTGTTAATAGGGGTCTGGATATATCACCGGTACATGAGGTACTAGTTGAACAATCGCTGCTGGGATGGAAAGAGTTCGAACTGGAGGTCATGCGCGACCTTGCAGACAATGTGGTAATCATCTGTTCCATTGAAAACTTCGATCCCATGGGTGTTCACACGGGTGATTCCATTACCGTTGCACCGGCACAAACACTGACGGATAAGGAATATCAAAGGATGCGGGATGCAGCCATTAATATTATCCGGAGGGTCGGTGTCGAAACCGGCGGATCCAATATTCAGTTCGCAATCAATCCCGGTAACGGGGACATGGTCGTAATTGAGATGAATCCGCGGGTCTCAAGAAGTTCCGCGCTTGCTTCTAAGGCAACGGGATTTCCAATTGCAAAAATCGCCGCAAAACTTGCGGTGGGATATACCCTGGACGAAATACCGAACGACATCACGAAAAAAACACCCGCAAGTTTTGAACCGACCATCGATTATGTTGTCGTGAAAATTCCTAAATGGAATTTTGAAAAATTCAGCGAGGCGGATCCGACACTGGGAACACAAATGAAATCGGTCGGTGAAGCGATGGCTATCGGTCGTACTTTCAAAGAGGCATTGATGAAGGGGATTCGTTCTCTTGAAAGTGGGAAGAGCCTGGTCACGGAAAAAATAGTGCCTGATAATCTGCTGCATTATCTCCGGACACCCGTTCCCCAAAGACTCGCCTACATCCATTACGCGATCTTTAACGGAATGCCTCTGGAAGAGATCCACGAAAATACAAAGATCGATCCGTGGTTTCTTAATCAACTTAAAGAAATAGTGGATCTTGAAAAGAAACTTCAGAAACATTCCATAAAAAACCTTCCTCTCGATCTATTAAAGGAATGTAAACGAGCCGGATTTTCCGACCAGAATATCGCGGAACTGCTGATGTCCCAGGACGGAGACGCCTGTTCGGAAGAGCAGGTCATGAATTGTCGCCGCGATTATGCACTCCACCCCGTTTTCAAACGCGTGGATACCTGCGCTGCCGAGTTTGAATCCTACACCCCGTATCTTTATTCCACTTACGAAAGCGAATGCGAAGCGGATTCCTCTGAGCGCAGGAAAATCATGGTCCTCGGAAGCGGCCCGAATCGGATAGGGCAGGGCATTGAGTTTGATTATTGCTGCTGCCATGCCTCCTTTGCACTTAAGGAAGCCGGTTACGAGACCATCATGGTCAACTGTAACCCGGA
>DKBB01000025.1:2824-4480 GCA_002451015.1 Acidobacteria bacterium UBA6911 | reverse complement strand
CAGTTGGGAGTTTGGGGACAGAAGCCCCCATGGCTTCTTCCTTAGGAAGAAGCTCCGATCTACGGTCGGAGTACTTCACTTCTTTACTTCAGCAGTATGGGCATCCCCATCAGCGGCCAGATGAAATAGCACATGACCGCCAGGAGGACCATAAGGATGGCGGTCGGGATCCAGCCGTAAAGGAAAAATTCACGGGCTGTGAACTGGCCGCTTTGATAGGCGATGGCGTTCGGGGCTGCGCCGATAAGGAGGTTGAACGGCATTCCGGCCGCGGCCAGGGATACGAAAAATATCAAATGGGGCGCCACACCCAGATAGTTTGCAATAACCAGGGAAACTGGAAGCGTAATGGCGATAGCGGCGACATTCATTATGAAGTTGGTCATACAGAGTACGAAGAAAGCTATGGCAAGAACGAAAAGCAGCCAGGGAGCGTCTTGAAACCAGCTCGTCCAGCTTACNNCCGCCGAACAGCAGAATAATGTTCCAGGGGATATCCTCCATTTTCTCCACGTCAAGAACCCTGAAGATAAAAAACCCGAGCGTGGATACCATCATGATGGCCGCCCGGTCCATGCCCTTGAAGAAAGGGATGGGGGAGAAGGCTTTCATCATGAACAGCCCGAGCACTATAACCACCATTGCCAGAACGATCTTTTCCTTTGAACTTATGGGGCCAAGGTGCTTTTCCAGCGCCTGGACCCGCTGCCGTAATCCTTCGATGCGAGGCTTTTCGGGTTTAAAACACAGGATCACCGTCAGCCATATCAGGAACACCATTAGAAAGCCCAGCGGGGCCATGTAATAGGAAAGCTCGAAGAATCCGACTTCGGTGCCTCCGGTGAACTTCTTGAACAGGCCGGCGGCAGCCACTCCGCGCGCGGCGCCGAGATACGTGATGATGGAGCCGGCGCCCGCCGCCCACGCCATTCCCATAAACAAGCCCTTGCCGAACCGGGTGGGTTTACCGCTGTCTTCGTAAATGGACTGAATTGTCATCAGAAGGGGGAACACAGCTGCCGCGACAGCCGTGTGGGCCATCAGCAGTGTCATGCCGGTCACGACCGCAAAGGTCCCCAGAAGGATGAACTTGGTGGTTTCTCCCACTATGCCCAGCATTTTATAGGCGATGCGTTTGGTAAGGCCGGAATTGGAAAAAGCGAGCCCCATCACGATGGAGCCGAAGATGAACCACACCGAAGGATCGAAAAAATCTTTCAGGGCCTGGTCCGCTGTTCTGATGTTGAAGATCACCTGGAAAAGGCCTATAGCTATGGCGGTCGCACCTATGGGCATAACCTCAAACACCCACCAGACCACCGCCAGCAGGAACAGCCCTAAAGCCATTTTCCCCTCCGGGGGAAGCGCGAAGTGATTGCCGGAAGGATCCACGGCATCCGGCAGATCATTCATGAAGAAAAATAGAAAAAACAAAACAAGGCCCAGTGTGATAAACAACACCCGGATCCAGTTAAACCGCTTCTTTGGCGGAAGCGTGTTATTTTCGCCGGACGTTTCGTTGGCGGCGGCTTCTACCGATTCCTTCATTTTCTTGCTGACCATAATCGATATCCCTCTCAGGTTCTGCCTTTTGAAGTGCGGTCTGTATCAGGAAACGTTCCCTCCGGCTAATTGTCGGGATGCATCGGAACGGAT
>DKBB01000025.1:0-2818 GCA_002451015.1 Acidobacteria bacterium UBA6911 | reverse complement strand
TGCACGGATCTCCCACCGTGTCGCCCACGACGGTCGCAGCATGGAGCGGCAGCCCCTTCTCTTTGAGCTCCACCTCGACGATCTTTTGGGCATTGTCCCAGGCGGCGCCGGCGTTGGCCATGAAAATGGCCTGGAACAGCCCGAAGATGGCAATCGAAATCAGGCAACCGATGAAAACGAAGGGCACGACAAAAGCAAACGCCAGTGTGGAGAAAAACACGGTCAGGAAGATGTTTAACATTCCTTTCTGCACGTAACGGGTGCAGATGGCGACTGCTTTCTTTCTGTCGGACACGGAAGCTTCTTCTACAACCTCGAACCGGATGTTCGCCTTGATGAATTCCACGGCGCTGTAATTCCGGATAACAGTTTTCAAATGTTCGGCTATATTCATTAACAGATACAACGGTGTTTCCATACAGAGAGCTTTCCGTAGAACTGAAAGGATTTATTTTCTTTACCCGGATTATTCATGAACTTCTGCTGCTTTGCCTACCCGAGGCGGTGCGGACATGAGCGAATGCCGCACCGGAGACTAAGCCATTTGAATAATCCGGGTAGAGGCGTTAACTTTGTAAGCTTTGATGGAGCGGTTATTCCCTGCTTTCCGGGTTTGATTCCGCCTGTTTGTTTTTACGACGGGAAACCAGATTGACCGCTACCAGGGCGCCGATTGCCCCCAGTATAAGCACTACCACAATGATATTGTCCAAACCCATAAATACCCCCTGATAAAATGTTTAGCTCGTGTTTTTGCTTTCGGTGTTTTACCGGGATGGCGGAGCGCGGCCATGAAGATCAGGGGAATAAAACCTGGCAAGAGGTTTTTTTTCAGTATTGCCGAGAATCCATGCATGGGGGCGATGCCGTTTAAAACGGCCTAAAGTGGAAGAAAGCCCGTCCGGTTGCAGATCTTCGGAGATAAACGTTCTGCCTGTTTTTTTGATTCGGTATTGGATCGGGTCTGTCGACGGGTAAAATGTCGCCCACACCATGCCGCCTTGACGTGGCAAAAGGATTTTTTGATTTGAATGGTTCAGACCGGCATCAATCGGTGAAGCGAAGCTTATACCCAGGAAGCAGGCAAGAATCAGTCTCACGCACCCACAACCGCAGGCTGTTTTCATGCTCCAATTTTACATGAACAGAGATATATCTCATATATTAATTCCCAGGATGTTAAACCGATAACATAATATATTGGTGCCCACCGCTCGAATGAGCAAATAGAGAGAATTCAGAGTGAAGAACTCCAACCTACGGTCGGAGCTTCCTCCTAAGGAAAAACCCATGCGGCCTTCAAAGCTCCCCAAGTTCTTTTTTTAACTGAATATGTTCCTCCATCAGTTCGGACAGAACTTCGTTCTTTTTTTTCAGTTTTTCTTCCAGGGCTTCGATCCGTTTTTCTGCTTTCCGTTGTAGATGCGACTGTTCTCTTTCGAAAGCTGATGCTCCGTATTCAAAGAATTCTTTCATCCAGCGATAGAACACGGTGGGATTAAGATTGTGTTCTTCGCAGAGATCAGAAACAGCTACATTATCAACAAGATGTCGTTTCAGGATTTTAACTTTTGCTTCAGGTGAGTAACGATTCCGGCGTCTCTTGGTCATTCTTNNAATTTAAATTATTCTTCTAACCCGTCGTTGACGATTCGGCCGCAAATTTAAAAAAATAAAGGCCAATCATCCGTGTATACCTAATAATGTCAGACTACTTGTTTTTATCTTTATTGATATCTCCTCTGGGTTCCATTGGAATCATGTATTTCAATTTAGACTTCCTTTTTTTATTTAGCTTTTTATTTAAAGCTTCATGTATTTTCTGAAGGACTGCTGGCTGGACAAAAAAGAAATCAAATAGTCCTTCAAGCATATCAAGTTGCCCTTCGGCCTCTCCCGGCTCAACATCAACAATTTCACCGGAATTTGTACTCTTGATTGGATGAGCTGTAAAATTACCAGTTACTCTGATAGCATCAAGGGCTTCCGAAAGATGCACTGGAAGTTGCTTTGAATCGAGAACTTCCTGTATTTCATCATCAAGATTGCATTCCTTAATGCTCGCTTTTTCCCGTAAAATATTTTGCAAACAGCGACGGCTTAAAGCGGCACTGGCTTTTGCGCTGTCACTTAAAACCAAACACGCCTCCCTATAGTCATTTGCAAACAGCTCTGGAACCTCAGGGGAGATGGGAGCACGACTTATCGTCTTAGGATAAACCAACCTTTTAAGAAATGAGTGCCAACCGGCTGATCTAAGAAGGTAAATAATAATTTCATTGCAGGAAGGACAAATTACATGTCCAGCTCTCCAATCATGAGGGCCCGTTTGACAAATGAGAGTTTTTTTCAAGGAACCGCGAAATGCAATGAGGCAATGAGGGCATTTCATATCAGTTCTCCTGAGTTGTTAGGACAGTGTTAGTATGGAGCCTTTTAAGGTCCTGTTTCCGTATTTAAAATTTGCTGCAAGTTATTATAAGAGCTTTGGATGCGGGGGATGGATTTGAATCGGCACCCTTTAGTATATAAGTTGCGTTTAATAATCTCTCTTCTTTGTTTCTCAATAACTTACAGCCACCTTAGCACACGGTTTCCCCTGTTGTTTTGCCTATTCTGTTCCAAGTTTCAACACAGCCTCTACCCTGCCCTATAGGAATTTAACCGGCCCTCTCAGGAAAACCCAGTCAGACATGTTCACAAACACCTGCATTATCCACCCGGATACTGATTTTTCAAATCATTATCCGGTGTTAGTATAGGTCTCTAGGACGTGTATTTGAATAAGTTCATGATTATAAAAGGCTTGTAAGATTTA
>DKBB01000179.1 GCA_002451015.1 Acidobacteria bacterium UBA6911 | reverse complement strand
GTCTCCTGAAGTTTGGATTGCACGGCCTCCCTCTGTTCTTGCCCCTCGCGAACCTTCTGCTCCAGTTCCTGGCGGGACTTCTGCAACCGGGAATGATCCGCAATAAGATCATCTTTTGTTTTGTTCTGATTTTCCTGTGCTTCTCTGAGCGCAAATTCCAGAGAGGCTCTTTGCTCTTCTTTCTCCTCAAGCGCTCTCTCGAGCGTTGCCTTTTTTTCTTTATCTTCCTGGAGAAGGGATTGAACCGTATTGTGGCGTTCTTCAATTTCCCGGAATTTCTCTTCCCACTCCCGTCGGGTCTGTTCCCAGCGGGCTCGTTCCCCTTCGTGCTCTTCTACCTGTCGTTTTTGACTCTCTTCAGAATCCCGAAGCGCGGTTTCGATTGCGGACAGTTGCTCCCCCGCTTCCTGAAGCGTGGATTGCATTCCTGTCTGCAGTTCCTGTGACTCGCGGGTCCCCTGTTCCCACTCATGGCGGGCCTGTTCCCAGCGGGCTCGCTCCTCTTCGTGCTCTTCTACCTGTCGTTTTTGACTCTCTTCAGAATCCCGAAGCGCGGTTTCGATTGCGGACAGCTGTTCCATCGCCTCCTGAAGCGTGGATTGCATTCCTGTCTGCAGTTCCTGTGACTCGCGGGTCCCCTGTTCCCACTCATGGCGGGCCTGTTCCCAGCGGGCTCGTTCCGCTTCGTACTCTTCTACCTGTTTTTTCCGATTTTTTTCTGACTCGTCGAGGGCTGTTTGCAGCGCAGCCTGTTGTTCCTCCGTCGCCCGGGCTTTTTTCTCCCATTCCTGACACTGTATTTCCAACTTTCGAAATGTAGCTTCCGACTCCAATTTTTGATAAGTATGCTTTATTTGAAGATCCTGAAACTGTTCTTTCAATTCTTGCAGCGTGTTCTTTAAAACGGGATCCGCAGTAGCTTCTTGTATGGAATTCTGCGTTTTGACAGGTTCACCGGGAGAATATATCGCTGCCAGAACGGCAACCCCCTGGACCCCCTGCCTGTGCATCGGCGTTGCTTCGAACTTAATTTCGGATGCCTTTCCTTCCAATCCTTTCCATTTCAGGCAGAGGGAATCGTTTTCACCCCCACCGACCTTTTTAAGAAAAGTCAGGATTTTATCTTGATCTTCCTTGTCTGCTAGATGGTGTATCTTTTTTCCCACTACCTGATCGAGTTTTGCAGCCCCCAGAGTATTGAGTCCGGCCTGATTGATGGCAAGAAAGGTTCCATCCTGGGCAAGAACCGAAATCCCTATGGGAAACTTTTCCACAATCTGACGGAGGCGATCTTCCCGGGTGTCTGAATTGGTTTTTTCACCCGTCTGCTTCCGGCGCGCTATTTCTCTTTCAATTATAGGAAGAAGTCTGTTCAGGTATAGATCCGTCTTGGCGATACAGTCCGTCGCGCCTGCGTTTACTGCGTCCACTTCCACTGCCTCCTCTGACGGATCCGTCAGAAGTATTACCGGGACACCAGGCACCCTTTGTGTCGTGTCACGGATAATCTTCTCCGTTCGTTTACCGGTAAAAGCGGAATCCAGAACAACAATATCCACGTGAAATGATTTGTTGTCGGGCAACGCCAACAGACCGTCCGGTGTAACGCCCGCCTGCTCCACGATAACCCGGCTTATTTCCGGCGCGGAATTTTGCCTATTCGGCGATATTACCCCTTGAGAATTCAGCGCATACTTGTCCAATTTGCTTTCAAGAAGCTTTATTCCGATGGAATCATCACTGACGAAGACAACGTTCATAATCGCCGATTCTTGTTTAACCAGATTCATGGTCAAGTTCTCTCAAGGAACTTCATTTACCTTCCGGGAATATGAATTTTTCATAAGACCGGCACGTCTTTCCCTAACCACGTCCGATCCAAACCTGTTTCACGAGATGTGCCTAATTTACCCGTTCCGCATTAACGACTGTCTGTAATAAAAGCTTAACCTTTATCCATCGGCTTGATCCAAAACCTACCAATCGTTCAATTCAAAGCTTTCTTTCAAGCATACACCTTTCTTATCCCTGGCGACGATCGTCAGAATGGCCGGGAGGTTTTCATCTTTATTTTCGGGATCGACCGCTTGAATCTTTCGACCCTTAATTTTGACTGGAATTTCGGGGCTTTCGAACTCAACCGCTTCATCCTGCACCTTTTCCTCTAATGCGCCATTTAAAGCATCCATTAAATCGAACGGATGGCTGAATTTAATGGCGGTCCGATACTTGGGGGCTCCTTTCAGAGAAAAAACCGAGGATCGGAGCGTAATACCCTCCAGTAAAAAAACTCCCTTAGTCGTGACAAGTTTGATCATTATCTTCAGGTTCGGTCCCAGGCACGTTTCGGTTTCAAGAAGCAATCCCTCACGGGAAATATTAACGATCGTAATTTGCGATCCTTTATTGACTTCCACTTTTTTCAGAAACGGAATATCCGAAGGTCTCAGGTGGCGCCATTGCCGACGATCAGATCCGCGTACCTTTTTTCTTCTGTCACCTGTCATTGGGTCTATTTCCAAATGGGTTATAATCCTGCACCTTTTCCATTTATCGGTGCCTTTCTATCAGATCATCGGCTTGTTTCCCCTAATAGTTTAGAGCTAAACTACTAATAAATTAACAGTTATCCTCATCCGGCACACACCGATACCTGTCAGTCGCTTAAATATACAGACTTAAAAAACTTATATTTTTTTATGAGAACCTGAGGAACGGCGGGACGGACCACGCGGAGAGGAAATAAAACCGGTGGAATCCGCGCATATTAATTTTTTGGTGGAAGAACTGCGCTTGGTTCAATCCACAGAAACAGCCTGCAGTTTTTATGCAAAAGATATTGAAAAAATATCTATTTCATTCTTTCGGTTCAGGAAGGGAATCCTTTTGCTGCCGCTTATTCCTGGCGCGCTGCCTGCTGGCTCCTATCATGATTATCAACGCCAATACCGCCATTATTCCACACAGGTAGCACACAATCATGTAATCTACATTTTCCATTGTTTTTTCCTATGACTTCCAGTCCTTCTTCCTACCATTTTTCTCCGCGATGGGTCAGTCTCCAGATAATATAGAAAAACAGGGCCAATCCCATGGTTACAAAAAACTGAAATATCAGAATTTTCCACGGCCATGCCATTTTCATACTCCTTTTTCAAGAACTCTTAATTTGTCCAATGCACGGGCACTCTCTTCCCGGGCTTTGGCTTTCAACTGGCGCAGGTACCCGGGCTTTCCGGGCAGAATAAGGTTCAAAACAACGCCGAATACGATGGTTACTATAGTGGTGGGGTATACATTACTGTATAAATCTTCCGGCAGCCCGGTCGGGGGTACAATTGTCCAAAGAAAGTCCGCAGTGTAGCCTGCCAGTATCGTGGCCCAGGCAGCAATCTTGTTCACTTTCCACACCATTCCGATCAGATATACGCCGAATACGGGGATTGCAAAGGAAAAGATCCACATTAAAAGGGGCAGGATTTTAGGATCTTTCAGGGCGGGTAGAATGACCAGAAGCATACAGACGAAAATCGTTACCCTCGTTAGTATAAGGAAGGTTTTATCTTTCATTTCCGGATGGACTACCTTCTTGAAGATGTCATGAACAATTATATGCGACGAAGCCAGAATCAGGATGCTCGTCGTCGAAAGCGTCGCCGCAAGAAGGGCAATCATTAAAATCCCTACCATCCAGGAAGGAAGGGCCATCAATGCCAGTTGCGGGACGGCTACCGTCGCGGCACCTTCCAGTGAGGAAATCGCCGTAAAGGTCATGCCTACCAGGGCCAGGATAACCCAGGGGTAGGTCACCATGCTGTTGACAAAGGAGGCCCAGAACACGCCCCGCCGAATATCCGATTCGGACCTGGCCAGCAGCATGGGCTGATTCTGCGCCTGTGAAGCGCTGCACATAAATACCAGGATGAACAGGCAGGGAATCATATAGCCTAAAACGACACCGGAAGAAAAATCTAAAATGCTGAGTTTCCAGGCTTCGCCCAAATTGGCATAAAAATCCTCCACGCCGTTCCACCCCTGATGTTCGGACGACAACCAGAAGCCGGTGTAGAAAACGGCGATAAAAGAACCTACAATCAACATAATGGCGTTGAACAGGTTCATCCATGCCACCTGCATCAGTCCGGCGACAATGATATACAGAATTGTGAGTATTACGGCCAGCAGGATACAGTCGGGGAACAAATCCAATGGACCTTGTTTGCCTCCACTTAAGGCGAACAGGGCTGCGGCTGTTGCCATCACCTCTGCAATACAGATACCGATTAACTGTGCCGGGAATACGGCTGCTATCAGCCATCCTATCTTTTCGCCGAAAATCTTTCCCATTCCTTCCGGAAACGTCTTTACCTCCAGTCGGCGAAACCAGGGACCGAACCAGAGAAGGAAAAGAGGAACGAACACTCCGCCGGATATCATGCCCCACCACAATACCGACGCTCCTAAATCCGCCGAGCTCTGCCACAAGGAGAGGGTGTGTCCGCTTCCCAGGGGGGCCAGGACAAAAGCCGCTGTAACCAGCGGCCAAGCTAATGTGCCGCCGCCCGTCACAAAGTCGCTGCCCGACTTCACTTTCTTTCTAAGAAAAAAACTGACGCCGACACTCAGTAAAAGGAAATAAGCAATTGCAATAATTAATGCCATTCAGTAACCCCCTTACGGAATTCTTTCCCAATATACGGGAGGAGCAGGCCTCAGAATGAAGCTTCGCAAATAAATCTATGGATTCTCATGGACACGGCCCGCGATTGTACCTCATGTTCGTTAAAAAACCTCCAGATTTTTCGTGTGACCGTATTCGTTGCGTCGGTAAAATACGACGGTAGCGATTCCGGCGCTCCGCTTTACGGCGCCGTTGTATTTGAATAATACAGACGAACTCCTTTCGCTATTTTGAGGATGATGGCTACCAATATTCCTGTTGCGGCAAGATAACACAGCCAGAGCATCATAGCCGGCAGCGGACTTGAAAAGATTCCGTTTGTCGATATTCGTTCAAAAATGTTCCAGATTCCGATATCCCGAATTTGGTTCACGTAAAATGTTTCTAGAAAACCATTGGCTTTATGACGAATCAGGCCGACATAGTATGGAATGGAAATGAAGTGAACGGTGTAGATATCCAGCAAACCGAAGCTGATGGAAGCGGCAGGAATCAACATCAACCGTGTGCCCTGTGGAATAAGGACGCTTATTCCTACCAGGATCAGAATGGTCTGGGGGAAAATCAAGCTGTAGAAATACCACCCTGCGGAAGACGACATATCGTGGACCACGAAAGTGATCAGTACGTGGTAACAGATTCCGATACAAAAGAAGAAATAGTAGGAAAACAAAACCATCAAGTGGCCCGGCTGCGGCAGCGTTTCGGGAAGACGTTTTACAAGGGCCCGGATCCAGTATGTTAAGAGCCCGACAAGAGCCAGCGTTCCCATGTATTGAAACACCTGATACATCCACGACCTAACCTGAAGAAAACTCCAGTTCCCGAACCAGATGTGAGACAGCAGCGTAGACTTCAAGGCATTGGCCCAGTCCACATCCGCCGCCCGCTTTACAAGCTCAAAAAACGACACATTTTTGAGGCTTACATCCTGCATCAGTCCGGACCAGGCTCCCGTCAATAGATAGTTCCGTACATACCACCAGGCCGACAATGCCAGGGCACCGATGCCAACAGTCAAGCCCCGGATTAATAGATCCCGGCCTTTGCGCCGGCGCAGTGCAAGAATTACAACCGCGGCGAGAGCCGGGAGCGCTGTAAGAAAGTATGCTTTGGTCAACAGGCCCATACCCATACTGCATGCAAGCAACAGTCCTCTTCCCGGAATCCGGGGATTTTCTACAAACAACAGGGTTGCATAAACGGTCACGGTGTAAAGAAGCATAGCCAAACTGTCATTGCCGACACGACAGACATCGGCCATCAATCCCGGCATGATGGAAATCAGGGCTACGATGCCAAGGGCGGCCTCCCGGTTTTGCAGCACCCGTTTCACCAGCAGAAAGCCGACAGGAATTGCCAGGGATGCCAATAACAGGCTCAACATTCTTATAAGGAAAACCCTCGCCGGAAGGGAAAAACCGGAAGTAGCGCGCAAAGGCATGGACATCAGCCAGTAATATAGCGGGGGCTGTTGCGCCTCATAAATGCTCATGGAATATTTTCCCGGTTTTCCACCCCAGGCCCGGGGCATGTTATGGAGAGCTTCCTCGCTCTGCTGCCTTGCCTCATTCGACAATTGCCAGTATCGGTCATGCGTTGTATAAGACGGATCCACGTCCCGAAGCAACCAGGGTACTGGAACCAGTTTTAAAGATTCTTCCAGTTCCATGGAAATCGGATCCGTTGAATCAGGCAGCGTACCCGTATAGAGGATGTGTTGTATATAAGCAAAGTGCACATGTTCGTCGAATCCCTCCCACATGGGAATCATCTCCGCGTAGAATAGACCCCGGACTAAAAAACAGAACCACACCAGGAGTATTCCCCGGAATAACTTCGCCTTTGTATTTTTAGGGGACGCAAAGCGGAACATGCTAAATTACAGCCACAAAACCTTCTTCCTGACAAGCTTTTTCCTGAAGAGCTCCCAGAAGTCGATCTCGAACGTTTTCGAAACCTTCCATCCCCCGGGGCGTCTCTCCACAGGGGAAGCGACGAAATCCTTTTCGCGATTCCTATGGATGAAACCTTGAATGACAGGGATTTTATGCCTCGGATGTATCGTCCGATTCTTCGCTTTCGACAACGGTTACGCTTGCAACCCTGTCTTCGCTGTCCAGATCGATACATTTGACGCCAATGGCCGCCCGGCTCTGGGTATTGCGAATATCGTCCACATACAACTGGATAAGCTTCCCGTTCTCCGTGATAAGCATGACGGAGTCGTCGTCCTGAACGTGGCAGCTGTTGATCACTGGACCGTTTTTGTCTCCGGCCTTGATGTTGATAACGCCCGATCCGCCTCGGCCCTGGCGAGGGTAGCCTTCGACATCGGTTCTCTTGCCGTAGCCTTTCTCGGTTATTGTGAGGAATTGTCCTGCCCCCTTAAAAGTGGACATCGCTACAACCCTGTCCGCTTTAGCCATGCGAATACCGATAACGCCACGTGCGGTGCGCCCCATGGCCCGGGCATCTTTTTCCGAGAACCGGATGGCTTTCCCCATTCGTGTGGCAAGCAGAACATCGTACTCACCGTCCGTCAGCTTGCAGCCGATAAGCTCATCATCCTCCGGTATTGTGATGGCTATGATTCCTGAACTGCGCGGGTTTCCGTATTCGGTCAGAGCGGTTTTCTTCACGATTCCGTTCCGTGTTGCCATGAGTACATATTCTCCGGTTTCGAAATCCTTTACCGCTATAATGTCGGCAATTTTCTCATCCTTTCCGACATTCACCAGGTTCACAATGGCTTTCCCCTTGCCGGCGGTTCCGACATCAGGAATTTCATACACTTTCAGCCAGTAAACTTTCCCGAGATTTGTGAACACGAGCAGGTAGCTGTGTGTGGATGCGATGAAAACATGATGGATGAAATCCTCATCGCGTGTTCTCATCCCAATGCGTCCCTTTCCGCCTCTGCCCTGTGGGCGATAGAGGGAAGCAGCCGTACGCTTGATATACCCGGAGTGCGTTACGGTTATGACCACATCTTCATCGGCGATAAGATCCTCGAGTGAAATTTCCGCTTCTTCATCAAGTATCTGTGTGCGTCTTGCATCCCCGTAAGTTTTCTGTACCTCTCTCAATTCATCGACTACGACTCCATCGAGTACTTTTTCGTTGGCCAGGATTTCTTTAAGCCGGGCAATTAGCTTCAGGATCTCTTCGTACTCAGCGACAATTTTCTCGCGTTCGAGCCCCGTTAATCGCTGAAGTCTCATATCAAGAATTGCCTGGGCCTGTTCGGCGCTGAACTGGAAATTGGACATCAGGCCTTCTTTGGCAATTGCCGGCTCCTTGGAGGCACGGATCAGGGCGATCACTTCATCCAACATGTCCAGGGCACGCTTCAGCCCTTCCAGAATATGGGCGCGCGCTTCCGCCTTATCCAGCTCAAAAACGGTTCGGCGTTGAACAACATTTCTTCGATGATCGATAAAGTGTAAAAGCGCCTCACGCAGATTCAGTATCTTGGGCTGGTTTCTGACAATCGCCAGAAGAATAATCCCGAAACTGGATTGCATAGGGGTCATTTTGTAGAGATTGTTCAGAACCACCTGGGCCGGTTCGCTTTTTTTCAGTTCGATGACAATACGCATACCGTCGCGGTCCGATTCGTCTCGCAAATCTGAGATACCGTCGATCTTTTTATCCCGAACCAATTCGGCTATACGCTCGATTAATTTCGCCTTGTTAACCTGATAGGGAATTTCCGACACAATGATGGCTTCCCTGTCACGGGTGATTTCCTCAATAGATGCCTTGGCTCGCATAAGAACAATTCCGCGACCATTTTTATATGCGGATCGTATCCCGCTTCTACCGTAAATATATCCGGCCGTCGGAAAATCGGGTCCCGGTACGAACGCCATGATTTCGTCCAGGGAAGCACCGGGATTTTCAATGAGAAGGACCGTCGCATCGATAATCTCGCCCAGATTGTGGGGGGGAATATTCGTTGCCATCCCCACGGCGATACCGGAAGATCCGTTCACAAGAAGATTCGGGAACCGGGCAGGCAGAACAAGGGGTTCTTCCAGGGAGTCGTCATAATTCGGCCCGAAATTCACCGTATTTTTGTCGATATCGGCCAGCAATTCATCTGAAAGACGAGCCATGCGGACTTCGGTGTAACGCATGGCTGCCGCACTGTCTCCATCGACGGAGCCAAAATTGCCCTGACCGTCAATAAGCGGGTAGCGGACCGAAAAATCCTGGACCAGCCGAACGATCGTGTCATAAACGGCGCTGTCCCCGTGAGGGTGGTATTTACCGATGACATCGCCGACGATCCTGGCGGACTTCTTGTATGACTTGTTATAAGTATTTCCCAGGTCGTGCATTGCATACAAAACACGCCTGTGAACGGGTTTGAGTCCATCCCGTACATCGGGCAAGGCTCTCCCGATGATGACGCTCATTGCATAGTCCAGATAGGACTTGCGCATCTCATCGATTATGTTTACCGGAATTTGGTCTTGGAATTCATGCATTGTAGGGAGTGTTTCTAAATATCAAGATTTCGAACGTTAAGTGCATTGTCCTCAATAAAGCGACGCCTGGGTTCCACCGCGTCTCCCATAAGAATGGTAAAAATGCCGTCCGTCTGGACCGCGTCGTCAATGGAGACTTTCATCAGTGTACGCGTTTCAGGATCCATAGTGGTTTTCCAAAGCTGCTCAGGATTCATTTCGCCCAATCCTTTATACCGCTGTATGGTGAGATTCTTCTTTCCAAGAGCCAGGATGTAATCCAGCAGTTCCTTTTGCGTATGAACGCTGACACTGTTTCCATTATCTTTTATGGTGAAAGGGGGTTTTTCCAACGGCACCATTTCTGCATTGAGTTCGAATAAACGCTGCCATTCAACCGAGGATAAAAATTCCCAGTTAATGGAGAATTTTTTATCGGACTCTTTTTTCTCCACTTCAAGCGAATACAGACCATGTTCCTCGTCCAGAAGAACGCTACACTCATACCCGATTTCTTCAAGCACAGGACCTAAAGCCTCCAGCAACTCTTTCTTTTCAAAAAGCTGCCTGAGAGCGAATCCCTGTTTGAGCAAACCGCCGTCTCCCGCAATCGATTGCAGCAATCGGTTCAGTAACTCACGGTGCTGCAATCGTCGGTTTAACTTGCGGTAGACTCTCTGGTGTGCGTGGATGCTGTGTAGAAGCTGCGTTACCTCGGCACCGCTGTATTTCGCGCCGCTTCCCTCCACCATTATGGTAACGCCCTCGGTTGCGCGTTGCATGAGGAAATCTTCCATTTCCTTTTCGTTGTTCAGATATTTGAGGTTTTTGCCGTGTTTGATGCTGTAAAGGGGCGGCTGAGCAATGTAGATGTGGCCTCTTTCCATCAACGCCTGCATCTGCCTGTAGAAGAATGTCAGCAGGAGAGTGCGGATATGGGAACCGTCCACGTCTGCGTCCGTCATAATGATTATGCGGTGATACCGAAGTTTTTCCGCCGAGAAGTCTTCCTGACCAATTCCCGTTCCGATTGCGGAAATCATGGTCGTTATTTCCGTATTGCTCAGCATTTTGTCGAATCGCGCTTTTTCGACATTCAGAATTTTTCCCTTAATGGGAAGAATTGCCTGAAACTTGCGGTCCCTCCCCTGTTTGGCCGATCCTCCTGCGCTGTCTCCCTCTACTATAAATATCTCGCATAACTTCGGGTCCTTTTCCTGGCAATCCGCAAGTTTTCCGGGAAGCAACGCAGAATCCAGTGCGCCTTTTCGTCGTGTCAGGTCTCGCGCCTTTCGTGCCGCTTCACGGGCTCTGGCGGCTTCAACGGCCTTATTGAGTATCTTTCTGGCTAATGAAGGATTTTCTTCCAGAAATGCGCCCAGGTTCTCGTTGACTGCGTTTTCGACAATTCCCTTTATCTCGCTGTTCCCCAATTTAGTTTTGGTCTGTCCTTCAAACTGGGGATTCCTTAACTTGACGCTTATGACCGCCACCAGGCCTTCACGGATATCTTCACCGGTGGGATTGTCCTTCAGATTCTTTAGAAGATCCTGTTCCTGAGCGTATGCATTGATGGTTCGTGTCAGGGCGGCTTTGAAGCCGGACAGGTGTGTGCCCCCTTCGTGGGTATTAATATTATTCGCAAAAGAAAAGATCGTTTCGCTGTAGCCGTCGTTGAACTGCATGGACGCTTCAACGATAACCCCTTCTTTCTTGGTTTCGAAATAGATCGGTTTTGGTTGAATAACGTTCTTGTTTTTGTTCAGATATTCGATGAAGGAGGATATTCCACCCTCATACTTGAATATCTCCTTTCTCTCGGAACGCAGGTCCTCCAGAATGATCTCCAGCCCCTTGTTGAGAAAAGAGAGTTCTCTTAATCTTGCGGCAACAGTATCGTAGCTTATTTCTGTCGTCTCGAATATACCATCATCCGGTATGAAGGTTATCTTGGTGCCGCGCCTTTTCGTCGTACCCGTTTTACTGAACCCGTTGACCGGTTTTCCGTGCTCGTAGCTCTGCTCATAGACACTGCCGTTGCGCCAAATCTCCAGATTCAGCCTCCGGCTCAGTGCATTCACCACAGACACACCGACTCCATGCAGCCCTCCGGACACCGAATAGGAATCGTTATCGAACTTCCCGCCGGCATGCAGAACGGTCATGACCACTTCCGCCGCGTACTTTCCCGCCTTTTCATGAAAGTCGGTTGGAATGCCGCGGCCGTTGTCAATGACGGTTACGCTGTTGTCGATATGAATTGTCACTTCAACGCTGGTACAATAACCGTTGAGCGCTTCGTCAACCGAGTTGTCGACAACCTCGTAGATTAGATGGTGCAATCCGTCGATTCCGGTCGACCCGATATACATCGCCGGCCTTGTCCGAACCGCATCCAGACCTTCAAGCACTTTGATTTTATCCGCCCCGTAATCTTCAGAAACGAGCGGTATTCCATCGGGAACCTGTTGATCCGTTTCTCCCTGAGAAATCAAATTTTCATCCATGCATTTTTATCGCTTTATCCGGATCCTGGTCCAAACCGGAAAAAGTGCCACAAGTTATTTGTTTACAACAAATTATTCAATCCACAATTGCCTCTAAATTATAGCATATTAAGACGAAAAACCGGAGTAAAAACTTTCGTTTTGTCTATAATTTAAATTATTTAAAATCAAATATTTACAAAGATTAAATTCAGGGTTTTCCACATCCGTGGCTTGATTGAAGATTACAGATTGAAAATTGAAGATTAAACGCTCGCTTGCAGGGATTTAAATAATGCAATTCAAGGAAATTTCCACAGTAGTTCCACCCATGACGAGTGGATTAAAACGGGAATAACATGCCTGGAATTTCTGTGGTTTCCACAAATAACCCCGTCCATTAGCATGGAAAATTCCACAGAGCAAAAAGCCAGAGAATTGTAATTCGCCATCAATGAATATGCTTTTTCCACACGACATCCGGTCATGCAATACCATCATGCTTTACCTTCAATCGTTCCGTTGCGGACTTCCATGTGGCAGATTTCCTCACTCACGCCGGGAAGCAGAAAATCTTTGGCGGAGGTTAACAGTGTCTGGGTTCTTTGGGAAAGATAGTTCAAAAAAGTATTAAGCCTGTGCTCATCCAATTCCGCCTCTGCGTCATCCACTAGAAATACTGGATAAAATCCATGGATCCCGCGATGAATTTCCATCTGTGAGAAATACAGAGCCAGCAGGCTGGATCTCTGCTGGCCTGCTGAACCGTAATCCACCAGAGACTTTCCGTTCACAAAAAGTTTCAGGTCATCCCTGTGCGGACCCACCGATGTGGAACCGATCCTGCTGTCATGATCCCGGCACTGGTGCAGCATATCTCTGTATATCTCTTCTATTCCGTCCAAATGATCGCATTTTTCCAGAACGTTCGACAGGTAACGCATTTTGAGCTCTTCGCTTCCGAACAATCCCTGGGGAAGATTCTGTTTCATCTTATCCACGTACTGCGAGCGGTTCACAAGTATTCGAGCCCCCTGTTTCACCAGAGTCTCATCCCAGCTATCCAGAAGTCCCCTGTCAATAAAACCCCTCCCTACACGCGCGGCGGACAGGACCTTGTTTCTCTGCTTCAAAGCCCGTCCATACAGGGCCAGGCTGCCGATGTGCCCGGGGTATATTGTAGCCATAGCTCTGTCGATAAAAGCCCTCCTGTCTCCCGGGCTTTTTCTCACAACGTTCAGATGGGCATAGGTGAATGCAAGAAGATGCAGATTCCCGACAAATGCGTCCGGACTTACCTGTTTTCCATGCAGCAGCAGTCTCTTTTCATTCTTTGATATCCTTACCTGAAGATCCCGAGAGAGGGATCCCTGAACCACCGTTCCTTCGATCCGGCATTCATTTTGACCGTGCTGTATACACTCTTTAGGGATGGACGTGCGAAAGCTTCTGCCGAAAGCGAGGAAATAGATTGCTTCAAGCAGGTTGGTTTTCCCCTGCCCGTTCCTTCCGATAAACAGTGTCGTCCCTTCGGACGGAATTATTTCCAGATCTTTTATGTTTCGGTACTGGTAGAGACGTAATCTTTTGAGATGCACTCCTCAAACCTGTCGGGAAACTTATTCAGAAGGCACCGGATCCATCACATACCGGCGGTACACAGGATGCCTTAAAAGGTAATTACTGGTTCGCAAGTTACGGATTCTGTTCTTATGCTGCAGGTTGAAGTTTCCAGGCCAGGCTGTACGCTTCGTTAATGAATGATTAGATAAAATAGAGGAAGTCGATTTGTCAATTCCGTCGATGGTACATTTTATCTCTGAATCTGCTGATTCAAAACTTTTAACCTGCAGACGGGACCTGCCAACTTGGAATCCTTCAAACAATTTTTTTCGAAACAGCTTTCTAGAATTTCATTGGCATGACGACATACCGATAATCCATATCAGACGATCCTATGGGCCTGAAAAGTCCCTGGGTTTCGGTATCTTTCAGGGAGATGGATATGGATTCCGAACTGCAGACAGCCAAAAAATCCAGCAGGTATTGCGGATTGAATCCAATATCGATCCCTTCTCCTTCATATTCTACACTCACTTCATCTCTTGCTTCACCGGCTTCCGCACAGCTTGCAGTCAGTTCAACGGTTCCGGTCTTAAATGAAAGACGGATCGCTTTCAGCTTTTCATCGGACATGATTGCGGCCCTGCGGATTCCATCCCCAAGATTCCTGGTATCTGCAACCACATATTTGTCGTTTTCACGAGGGATGACCAATTCGTAATTCGGGAACTGTCCCGCAAGAATCCTGGAAACCAATCTTCGGTTTTCCACTGAGAAAAACAGATGGTTTTCATCTCGACCGAACTCCAGAACAGGCGGGTCTTGATCACCAATCAATTTCTGAATTTCGACCAGAGTCTTTCTTGGGATCAATGCACGCACTTCTCCATCGATTCCCGGAACCTCCATATTCTTGCTTACAAGGGCCAGGCGGTGGCCGTCGGTTGCCACCAATCGAACCTCTCCGGGTAAAAGCACCAGCAATGCTCCATTGAGAGAATACCTGGATTCCTCCTGTGTGATGGCAAACATAGTCCGTTGAATCATTTTCCTCAACAGGCCCCCGGGGATCTGCGACATCGCTGGAGCCGCTTCCGGGATCGAAGGAAAATTTTCTTTTGGAAGAGCTACAATCTTATATTCCGATTTACCGGAATTCAGTACAACCCAGTCATTCTCCTGAACAGACACGCTGATGTCCGATCCTTCGGGAAGCAACCGCACAATTTCAAAAAGGCGCCGGGCGGAAATGGTTGTGGTTCCTTCTTCGTCAACCACCGCCGAACATCCGCACCGTATGGTTACATCAAGGTCGGTTGCGGTGATATCGAGATATTCTGTGGAAGTTTCCAGGAGAATATTCGAAAGAATGGGGATGGTGCTTTTCTTTTCAATCACACCCTGTACCAAATTGAGTTCATTCAACAACGAATTCCTGGTAACGGTGAATTTCATGAAGGACGCTCCTTGGATTAATTGGTAAGACTCCGGTGTTTGAAAGAATGATTATACTGCTTCCGATCGCGTGCAAAAATCATTATCCGTGCATTTCAGATAAAATTTACAGAAATCCCGGGACTTTATAACAGAATATTTCTGAATCGTAATAAGCTTCGCAATATAGCAGTAACGCGTGCGGCACAGAATACTATTATTATATTTATATAATTAAGAATTATTCCTAGTAGTAGTAGTAAGGGCAGTGAATTTGTGGAAAGGTCTCCTAAACAGTAATAAACTTTCGGGGATACGGTGTGCAATGTATCCTCTCCACCCTGTGAAATACCAGTCACATTTGTGGATTGATTTTCCTGTTGGGCAATTCACAGACAACAATCAAGAAGGATTTGTGGATAAACTAAATTTTACATGCAGTCAAAAGAATTAGGCTGTGAATACTCCGGGGGAAAACTGTTGAAAAACCGGGAAGGAGGAATGGCCCGGGATTTCGGGTTTCATCGAACGGATAAAAAAGTACCCGGGGTAGTTTTTCAACGGGGGAGACATACACAAAAGGGGTATTGCCAGGACTACCGTGTCCTATAAATCACGCGGAACCGCATAAATATTGGGTTTTTGGTGAAATTTCAGGATTATGGAGGGCCCCGCAAAAGCTTGCGTTTCTATGACATCCAGGACTTGTGATAGCAGTCCTAGCGCAGAGAATTAACGATTGCTTTGACAGCAGAGGAGATTTCGGGATCGTTTTTCTTTAACGACCGGATTTTTCGGATTGAATGAAGAACGGTGGTGTGGTGTTTTCCCCCGAAATCCTTGCCTATCTGAGGCAGGGATTGATTCGTCAGTTCCTTGCAGATATACATGGCGATCTGGCGCGGCAACGCAATCGGCCTGGAATTGTTTTTCGCCTTGAGCTGCGCAGGTTTAAGAGAGAAAAAAGAGGCAACTGCTCGAAGTATTTTATCNNCTATTCAGGGCTCCTTCCAGTTCCCGGATGTTGGAACGGATACCGCCGGCAATAAACATGGCGACGTCATCCGAAAGATTCGGCAGTTCTATATCCGCTTTTTTCTTCAAAATCGCCAGTTTGGTTTCAAGATCCGGCGGTTGGATGTCCGCGATAAGTCCCCATTCGAAACGGGAGTGAAGGCGTTCCTCAAGAGTCGGAATCTGCTTTGGCGGGCAGTCGCTCGTAATGACAATCTGTTTCTGTGCATCGTAAAGAGCATTAAAAGTATGAAAAAACTCTTCCTGAGTCCTCTCCTTGCCGGCAATGAACTGTATATCGTCCATGAGTAGAACGTCGATATTGCGGTATTTCTGACGGAACTGGCTCGTTCGGTCAAAACGAATGGCATGTATCAGTTCGTTCATGAAATTTTCAGAAGACATGTAGGTCAACTGGATACTGCGTGTTTTGCTCTGAATCAGATTTCCGATCGCCTGCATCAGGTGGGTTTTGCCGAGACC
>DKBB01000174.1 GCA_002451015.1 Acidobacteria bacterium UBA6911 | reverse complement strand
GACTGCCTCAAGTCTGCCCGTCCGGAGATATCTGAGTTTGCTCCTAGAATTATTACGATCCAGATACCCAAAGACAAAATCGGCGGAGTTATCGGCCCCGGCGGTAAGATTATCCGCGGCATCATCGAACAGACCGGCGTAAAAATCGACATCGATGATGACGGCAAAGTCAATATCGCTTCGACCGATACCGACTCAGCCCAGAGCGCCATTCGGATGATAGAGGATCTGGTCCAGGAAGCTGAGGTCGGTAAAACCTACCTGGGTACTGTTACTCGTTTGGTTGATTTCGGTGCCTTCGTTGAAATTTTCCCCGGGATGGAAGGATTGCTTCATATTTCTGAAGTTGCTGATTTCCGTGTAGAGGATATCAATTCCGAACTGAAACTTGGCGACCAGATTCCCGTGAAAGTGCTCAGTATTGAGCCTCCCAACAAGATCCGGTTGAGCCGTAAAGCCGTTCTCCGCGAGCAGGCGGGATTGCCACCCGAGGATCCAAAGCCTCGACCGCCACGTCGGGATCGTTCGGATCGCGGTCGTCCGGGCGGGTATCGGAATCAGGATCGTTCGCGTTCAGGACCTCGTGGCGGAGATCGTGGGGGCAGTCGAAATCGGTATTAGGTCATTGCCATATTGAGCTATAGATTGTTTAATGTATTAAGGTAGTTTACGGCTTAATATTAATCCAATGGATTAATATTAAGCCCGGCGAATGGACCGGGATTTCCGTGGACGAATTAAAACGATCCTCATATGACATCAGAACAAGTATTGGATCTTTTAAACAAGATCTGTGAAGGCAAGTTAACCCCGGATCAAGGGCTGGAGAAGCTGAAACACCTGCCATTTGAAGATCTGGGTTTTGCGCGTGTGGATCATCATAGAACCCTTCGTCAGGGTTTTCCTGAAGTTATTTTTTCACCGGGTAAAACACCGGAGCAGGTTGCAGGAATTGTAAAGAGCCTGCTTCGACAAAAATCTAATATTCTTGTAACTCGCTCCAATAAGTCCACTTACACCCGTGTTCGCCGGGTAACTACGAAAGCGCGGTATCACGATCTTGCTCAAGCTATAACAATCGTTAACGACAAGAAGACTTACGGGGATGGAAAAATTTACGTTGTCTGTGCCGGCACCTCGGATATTCCTGTAGCCGAGGAAGCCGCGCTTACGGCAAAGCTGATGGGGAATACCGTAGAGACCACCTACGATGTGGGAGTTGCCGGAATACATCGCCTTTTGAATATTCGGGAGTCTCTGACTCAGGCCAGTGTTGTGATTGTAGTCGCCGGTATGGAAGGAGCTCTGGCAAGCGTCGTCGGGGGGTTGCTGAGCGTTCCCGTGATTGCCGTTCCAACAAGTATCGGATACGGAAGCAACTTCGGCGGACTTTCTGCTCTGCTTGCGATGCTCAACAGCTGTGCTTCCAACGTTGTAGTGGTGAATATCGATAACGGATTCGGCGCCGGGTATGTCGCCAGTCTTATTAACCGGAAGAAGTGAGTTTTATCGACCGGGCTGCTAGAATGCCGGTTTAATTAATCTGATATTCTTCGGACTGTTATGCCTTTTTATGCAGACAGCGTATTGGATGAGGTAAGGAATTCGGTCAATATCGTCTCCTTTGTATCCGAGTACGTTGCATTAAAAAAACGGGGACGCAACCATGTGGCACGATGCCCGTTTCATAACGAGAAAACCCCTTCATTCAACGTTAACGAAGAAAAACAGATTTTCATGTGTTTCGGCTGCGGTCTGGGCGGTGATATTTTCAAGTTTATCATGCAGATTGAGAATCTCACTTTTCCCGAAGCCGTTAGATTCATAGCCGAGCGGCGCGGCATTTCCCTGCCGGAAACTTCAAATCCGGATACGGAAAAGCCCGGCACACGCGCCAAAGATCTTCGAGAAATCATGGCCGCAGCGGTGGATTTCTTCCACCATACCCTGGCGGATCTGCCGGAGGGACAGTCCCCTCTGAAATACCTGCATGACAGAGGGGTCGAATCGGGGACGATTGAGCAATTCCGAATGGGATTCGCTCCAGCCGGAGGAAATAGCCTGATTCAGTTTATGAAGAACAAAGGCTACAGCCTTGAGTCCCTGCATGAATGCGGGCTGGTGAAACATTCGGAAGACGGCGGTCGGATCTACGATAGTTTTCGTGAAAGGATCATATTTCCGATAACCGATGTGCAGGGAAGGGTTGTTGCTTTTGGAGGCCGCGCCATGGGGGATCGGCCGCCGAAGTATTTGAATTCTCCGGAAACCAAGCTCTATAATAAGAGTCGTAACCTGTTTGGGCTCAGCTTTTCCAAGGAAGCGATCAAAGACAGTGGCCAAGCCGTTCTGGTTGAGGGATATATGGATTTTATCATCCCGTTCCAGCATGGCGTGAGAAACCTGGTCGCATCGCTCGGAACGAGTTTGACGACGCAGCAGGTGGAATTGTTGGGTCGCTATACAAGGGACGTTGTCGTCAGCTATGATCCTGATTCTGCAGGGCTTGCGGCGGCAAAACGATCTTTGGACCTGTTTTTGGAAGGGGATTTCAGGGTTAAGGTGCTCGAGCTTTCCGACAACCAGGATCCCGATGAATTTGTCAGGACCGCCGGTCCGAAGGCATATCAGGACAGGGTGACAGAGGCCGTGCCCTATCTCGATTTTGTTCTTGATTCCGCCATTAAGAGCCAGGGTTCCCTGGACGATCCCAAGAAAAAGGTCCAGGTCATGAATATCGTCCTGCCCTACCTGGCCCACCTGCCGAGTGCCGTAGAACGCTCGGATTATGTATTTAAGTTTGCCCGTAAACTTGGAATCGAGGACCAACAACTGCTGGCTGAAACCAGAAGGGCCGCGCGGCAGAAAAAAGCCCGATTGGACGCAGTACCGCTTACGCCCGGGCAATCCCTGAAGTCCGCAGAAAAGAAACTCCTCCAGATGCTGTTGAGCAATACCGACTTGCAGCATGAAATTATACCTATTTGCTCAGGACAGGATTTTGAGGGTCTGGTATCCGAGAAAATTTTTTCTATACTATTAGAGAGTTTTAATAACGAAGAGACCGTAACCTATGACAGCCTGCATCGACGGCTGGCGGGAGAAGCCGAACAGGCACTCCTGGCCCAATTGCAGATGGAAGAGATGCCAGAAGATGCGTCCAAGGATACGGCCGAGAGTTTTCTGAATGCGTTACGGACTATGCGACTGGCTTCCTATAAACGGAAAATCCAGACACAAATTGCTGAAGCCGCCGAGCAGAACGACAATGAACTGCTCAATCAACTGATAGAACAGAGCGTTATGGTGGATCGAGAATTAGTCAGTCTGTCCAGGAAATAGCCCGGATTTCTCAGCGGTGAAACAGGCGTTGAATATGACGCTTCGCCCATCGTTCCCCGCGCTGGAAACTATATGAGTGATTCGGGACAGTAGTGAAAGGAGACATTAGTTTTGTCTATCGAAGAAAAGTACGATGAAGTTAAAGAATTAATCCTGATGGGAAAAGAAAGGGGA
>DKBB01000381.1 GCA_002451015.1 Acidobacteria bacterium UBA6911 | reverse complement strand
AAAGAAACCGGATTCTATATATCTTTTTAAAAATTAGGCATATGATAGCCATGGCGGCAGAAATATATGTATACTGGTTGTTTACATGGTTCCAAATAACAAAAAAATGAAATCCGTCTTATCTGGTCATGGGCAAGATAGATAAATTAATATTCCACGCCGTTATACCACCCTTTTTGATTGCACTGTCGATATTGACCTTTCTTGTTTTTGTAATACAGATTGGGAATAAAATCACTCAAACCGCTTCTATTGAAGCAATTTCAGCTATTTCAGCCGCTGTTCTTCCAACAATCCTAATTTTTTCCCTACCGCTTTCCTACCTGATCGGCATCCTGATCGGTATCGCAGGACTCAACGGAGAAAGCCAGATTACGGCCATCCGTGCATGCGGTATTCCCGTCAGAAGGCTCCTGAGGCCACTTTTTCTAATGGGACTGGTTGTAGGCATGGGGACGGCATTTCTGTCCATAGAGGCACTACCGAGAGCAAATAAGAAAATAAGGCTTATGAAAGACAGGATACTTCTCTCTCAGGTACCGTCTGAATTACAACCGCGTGTATTCAACGATGACCTGCAGAATATGGTCTTTTACATAGAAGACCTGACGCCGGACAGAAAAGGCTGGTCCAATGTATTTGTTGTAGATAAAACAGATCCGAATGCTCCCCGTACGATTCTGGCTAAAAATGGTGCTTTAATTATCACCAATGCCGCCGAAAAACGCCTGCAGCTTCACCTTGAAAACGGCGCCAGTTACACCTTCGATCCCCGAACTCCCGGCGAGGAAAAGATTTTTCGATTTTATACATCATACGATATCACTATTGCAATGAACGACTTATCGAACAGCAACCCTCTCCGGGATGCTCCGGAGGAAATGAGCGATAAACCTGAAAAGACCGAGGAATTGGACACCCGAATGCTATGGCAGCGTGCACGGGATTCGAAGTCGATCGAAAAAACCGAAGCGCTTGTTGAATTCAATGAACGACTCTCGCTTCCCTTTTCGGTCTTTCCTTTTGCACTTCTGGGACTCTCCCTGGCAGTAAGTGCAAAAAAAGGGGGACGGACGTCCGGATTTGCATTGAGTCTGGTCATCGTCCTTCTCTTTTATGTTCTTTTCATCAACGGAATACGCCTTGCCTCGATTGAGAAAATAAGCCCGTGGATCGGTCTGTGGTCGGCCAATGTCGTTTTGGGAATCCTAGGAATTTTCCTTTTAGTCAAGGCTGAACGAAGCCTGAAAACCGATGCCTGGCTGTCAATGGAAAGATGGAAAACCGGTTGGGAGAAATTGGGGGCATTGTTTCATATGCAACGCCTCCAAATGCGAATTTCCCGTCTGGATAACAAGCTAATTCAGTTAATGAGTTCTATGATTCGATTTCTTTTCCCCAAAATTTTTGATCTCTACGTTGCCAGGGGATTCCTGGTGTATTTTTTCTGGTCTCTGGTGGCCTGTAGTATGCTTTTTATAATCCTTACGCTATTCGAGCTTCTGGACGATGCCATTCGCAACCAAATACCGGTGATTGAAGTTGTGAAGTATTTCATGTTCTATTTGCCTCAAATATTTACGCTGGCTGTTCCGATGTCCATATTGCTGGCCATTCTGATCAATTTCGGTATTCTTGAAAAAAACTCGGAAATTACAGCGGTCAAGGCAGGCGGCTGGAGTCTTTACCGGATTTCTGTCCCGATATTTCTGTTGGCTTCCGTATTGTGTGTGGGTCTCTTTTTTATGCATGATTACATCCTGCCTACGGCAAATGAAAAACAGGACAGGATTTGGAACAAAATTAAGAATCGAGCGCCTCAAACTACAATATCCATGAGAAAGTGGATTCTGGGGGAGTCCGGCAGGATTTACAACTATGAACATTTTGACGAAAACGAGGATTCATTCGTTGGCCTCAATATTTACGAAATAGACCTGGATTCGGCAACCATGTTGCGTAGGATCCATGCATCCAGAGCCCATATTATCCGGCAGGGCGACTGGGAACTGGAAGATGGATGGGTTCGGGATTACACCAGGGAAAAGACAGGATTCAGGATCTTAACTAAAGCTGAAAACTTCCAGTTTCCAGAACGGGCCGATTACTTCGAAAGGGAAATTTTTCAGCCGAAAGAATCCTCGAAAATGACCTATTATAAATTAAAGTCACACATTAATTATTTAAAGGAATCTGGCTATAATGCAGTAGAACTACAGGTTGAACTTTACAAGAAAATTTCTTTCCCCCTTAGTTGTTTGACCATGACGCTTCTGGCCATCCCATTTTCTTTCATCATTGGCAGAAGAGGCGCTTTTTTCGGTATTGGTGCCAGCATTGCGATTGCGATGTTCTACATGATGGTAATGGGTTTTTTCGAAGCCATGGGAAGCTACGGAATTTTAAATCCCTTCCTGGCGGCCTGGTCGCCTAACATTCTTTTCGGGGCCGCCGGTTTCTGGATGTTTCTCTCAATCAGAACGTAATCAAAGAACCCACTAATCGGGTCCGCCTCCGGTGGCAAATAAAAACAAAGCCGGATGGAACGACCGGACAGTCCTAGCAGTCCTAATAGTCAAAGTCACGATGCAGGTAGTACATGGGATGAATGATTTAAAACTTGGCCCCGGATCCTTCAACCGCTTAGACTTTTTTGACTATTTCGACCGTGTCAACCTTCCTTTAATCTGTAGTTATGAATCCTTTTATGCTCTCGGATGATACTGTTTGTAAACCTGCTTCAAACGTTCGCGGGTAATGTGGGTATAAATCTGGGTGGTGGATATATCGGAGTGGCCGAGCATAAGCTGAACCGATCGTAAATCCGCTCCGTTTTCCAGAAGATGGGTCGCAAAACTGTGTCGCAGCATATGCGGTGTTAAAGGTTTGGAAATAGAGGCCTTCCGTCCGTATGCGCGCAGGTTTTTCCAGAATGCCTGGCGAGTCATACTCGTCCCCCTGCGTGTGACAAAAAGGGCATTGCTTTTCTTATTGTTAAGAAGTTCGGAACGGAAATTACGGACGTACGCTTCAACCCTTTCCTTGGCTTCACTCCCGATCGGAATGATTCTCTCCTTGTTTCCCTTGCCGATGCATGTGACGATTCCCAGCTTGAGATCCACCTGTGTTATCTTTAACGAAATGAGTTCACTGACGCGAAGACCGGAGGCATAGAGAATTTCAAGCATCGCCCTGTCCCTGCTTCCGATTGGGGTTTCCAGACGCGGTGCATTGAGAAGCCTGTTCACCTCTTCGCTGTTGAGAAATCTCGGCAATGGTTTCATCGGACGGGGAGATTCCAGGTGTTCTGTCGGATCCGAATTTACGATCCGGTCATTTATCAGAAAACGGTAGAAACTCCGCGCGGCATTGAAAGCCCTCGCGGTGGATCGCGGGGACAATCCCCGGATTGTAATTTGCTGCAGCCAGTCCTGGATATCGGACTGCTCGAGCCGTGGGAGGCTCTTCCCTTTTTCTTCTGCATAAGCATTCAGTTTTGTTATATCGCGCAGATAAGCCTGCACGCTGTTGGTAGCCAGGCCTTTTTCGACTCTTAGATAGGTTTCGTATTCAGACAAAAAGTTACGAGACATGGTTGCACAATAATAAGTGTCGTAAGAATGTTATGAATATGCCTGACCAGGGATTCTTTATTCAGTCAAGCCCACTCCCTTACTTGACGCGTATGGAAGCATCATACTACTATAAACCTCCTTCGTGACAACTTCCTGCACGGAGTTGTTTCAACCTTGAAGGTCTGGGCCGGACTATGAAACTATCAGAAATTGCACGAAGAATCGACTGCCGGATGGAGAGTTCCAGGGAGGTGGAAATCGTCCGGGTCGCCGGCATTGAAGAAGCCGGCCCCGGTGATCTGACCTTTATTTCCAACCGCAGATATATGCGCTATTTAAAAACCACCAGGGCTGCGGCGATTATTCTAGACGAAGACATTCCTCCCGTTGAAATTCCCAGCCTAAGAACAGAGGATCCATATCTCGCCTTTGCGCATGCACTGGAAATCTTCCACGTACCGCTTCGCCAAAAGCCGGGAATACATCCTGACGCGGTCATTGACACGGACGTTGAAATAGGAGCCGATGCAAGCATCGGGGCGTATGTGGTGATCGGAGAAGGGTGCCGGATCGGTTCGGGGGTAACCCTGTTTCCGAACGTGGTCCTGTATCCCGGCGTCCGGATAGGGAATAATGTGGTAATGCATTCCGGCGTCACGGTTCGAGAGTTCTGCCGGGTGGGAAACCGGGTAATACTCCAGAACGGAGTTGTTATAGGCAGCGACGGTTTGGGTTTTGCGCCAACCAAGGACGGAGGTTTTCATAAAATTGTACAGACCGGGACGGTTACTATCGAGGATGACGTGGAGATAGGGGCAAACACAACCGTCGACCGGGCTGCGGTCGGCGATACCGTTATTCGCANNGAAAATTGTGTCCTTGCCGCTCAGGCAGGCCTCGCCGGGTCCACTCGTCTGGGCCGCGGGGTGTGGGTCGGCGGGCAGGCTGGATTTGCAGGACATCTCACCGTAGGAGACAAAGCCGTTATAACGGCTCAGAGCGGAACCTCACACGACGTACCCGCGGAAGCGGTTGTTTCGGGTTCTCCGGCATTTAATAACGGAACCTGGCTGCGCTCGGTGGCTTTGTTCCCGAAATTACCGGTCCTTTCCAGAAAAATTCGTGCTCTTGAAAAAGAAGTGGAACAGCTGAAAAAGGCGCTTGCCCAGACTTCTGACAAAAATTCCTAGCCAACTCTCCTGGCGCAACGGCCCTGATTTTGCAATTGTTTGGTATCGAATCAGGGGCGGGCTTCATTGCGGCGGCATAATCGGGCATACCTGAGAAAATTATTCATCCGGGAATATGAAGAAATCTTGAAAAAAGGCAAGGCTGAATTCGGAAATTTGAAATAGTGCTTATTCTGAATAAAAAACTGCCGATAAGTACATCAGGCTATTCGAGAAGCTAATCTCAGCCTGGAAAACGCGGATTCGGCTTGCCGAAAAAGCGGGATTCAGGCTGGGATGCCTTTAAAAAGTTCCCTAAATCCCTACAAAATTTATGGATAGAACGATTGCTAAACCTGTGTTTCCCCTGTTTTGCATCTCTTATCCCGGATTCACCTTTAATCTTCAGGATTTAAGGATTGAATTCACTTCCGATCGCTCAAGAAAAAAGCAAGCGACGATACATAGCAGCATGGGAAGTTTTGGTCTTTCCTGGTGGAATGGTCCGGTAAATTTTAATAATGTACGGAAATTGTGTTTTCTACGCCCGTAGCATCAAATCCTCCGGGGAACGGCAACGGAAATCGGAACCGACTATATGAAAATAATCTCGCCCTGCATGCATGATTCTTTGATTGGGGAAGGATTTTGGGTTACCATAAAAGCTCTTTTTACGCATTACTGGAATGCAATTTTCAACGCGGGAGATCGTAAATGTCCAATAAATATGTCTACCTGTTTGCCAATGGAGAAGCCGACGGTAATGGTGAAATGAAAGATCTGCTCGGAGGCAAGGGGGCGGGATTGGCAGAAATGACCAATGCCGGATTGCCAGTACCTCCTGGTTTCACGATTACAACACAAGCCTGCAACTCATACTATTCCGCGGACGAAAAGTTTCCTCCGGGCATGTGGAACCAGGTTCTGAAAGCGATGAAGAAGGTGGAGCTGGCAACGAAAAAGGAATTTGGAAGTGCCACCAGCCCCCTGCTAGTCTCCGTAAGATCCGGCGCAAAATTTTCCATGCCCGGCATGATGGACACGGTTCTGAATCTTGGACTCAACGAGGAAACCCTCAGGGGACTGGCACGGTTAACTTCCAATGAACGCTTTGCTTACGATGCCTACCGCAGGTTCATCCAGATGTTCGGCAAAATAGTCATGGGCGTGGACGGCGAACTTTTTGATCATGCTATGGATAGAATGAAACGTTCAAAACGAACGGTGCAGGACACCGATCTTACCGCTGAAAACCTGGCACAGCTCTGCGACGAATTCATCAAAATCATTCGACGCGAAACCGGCAAAACCTTTCCAACAGACCCATATCAACAGCTCGAGGAATCGATCAAGGCTGTTTTCTCGTCATGGAACGGTGATCGGGCTATTGCCTATCGCCGCAAGGAAAAGATTCCGGATGATCTAGGCACGGCCGTTAATGTCTGCACTATGGTATTTGGAAACATGGGCGAAGACTCCGGGACCGGCGTCGCATTTACCCGGAACCCCGCAACCGGAGAGAAAATGCTTTTTGGAGATTACCTTTCCAACGCGCAGGGCGAAGATGTCGTTGCCGGAATTCGTACTCCCAAGCATATCGAAGAGCTGAAGTCGGACCTGCCTGTAATCTATAAACAGTTCCAGGAAGTTGCGGAAAAACTCGAACGTCACTACAGGGACATGCAGGACCTCGAATTCACCGTGGAACACGGGAAGCTCTGGATGCTTCAGACAAGAAATGGAAAGAGAACCGGCCCGGCCGGCGTAAAGATTGCCGTCGATATGGTCAAGGAAAAGTTGATCGATGAACGTACGGCCATACTGCGCATCCCTGCCGGAGATCTGGATCAGCTTCTTCATAAAATGGTCGATCCCAAAGCAAAACTCAATGTTCTGACCCGGGGCATCAACGCCAGTCCGGGCGCTGCTGCAGGCAGGGTGGTCTTCACCCCTAAAGAAGCCGAGGCATGGAAGGAAAAAGGCGAGCGTGTCATTCTGGTAAGACGGGAGACATCTCCGGAAGATGTACGCGGTATGGACGCTGCTCAGGCGATTCTTACCTCGACCGGAGGGCCTACCAGCCACGCGGCTGTGGTCGCACGCGGATGGGGAAAACCATGCGTTGTCGGTGCCAGCGAAATCTCGATCGATTATGCTAAAAACGAGTTTTCCGTAAATGGAAAGCGTGTGCGCCGGGGCGACTGGATTACAGTAGACGGAACCGGCGGCCAAGTGGTTTTAGGGCAGGCTTCACTGATAGACCCCGAATTGGGAAACGACTTCCGTCAGTTGATGAAGTGGGCCGACAAAGCCCGGAAGCTTAAGGTCCGCACCAACGCCGATACGCCCGGCGACTCGAAGGTCGCAAGGAATTTCGGTGCGGAAGGTATCGGTCTCTGCCGTACAGAACATATGTTCTTTGCCGGAGACCGCATCGATTATGTGCGTCAGATGATTCTTGGCTCCCTGGATTACAAGAGGATTGAAAAGGAAATGCAGGGGCTGGAATTAGAAATAAACCGAACGGGAAGTCCTAAAAAACTGAAAGAACTGCAGGGGATCCGTCAGAAGGTCCTGAAAGCCCTTGCACAACCCAGGCGGCTTTATATGGGCGGCCTCAATGAACTGCTGAAATTGCAGCGCAGGGATTTCGAAGGAATTTTCAAGGCCATGGACGGATTGCCGGTAACGATCCGGACTCTGGATCCGCCGCTGCACGAGTTCCTTCCGCATGGCCGCGAAGAAACCAGGAAACTGGCGCGCAAACTCAAGGTAAATGCAAACAAGCTATGGGATACAGTGCAGTCCCTGAACGAGGCCAATCCGATGTTGGGACACCGCGGCTGCCGCCTGGGGGTTGTTTTCCCCGAAATAACGGAAATGCAGGCAAGGGCCATTTTCGAGGCGGCGGTGAATATGCAGAAAAAAGGCGTTAAGGTATTGCCGGAAGTCATGATCCCGCTTGTGTCGGACCTGAACGAATTGAAGCTGCAAGGCGCTACCGTTCGCAGGATCGCCGAAGAGGTATTCAGGAAGAAACAGCAGAAGGTGAAGTATCTTGTTGGCACTATGATTGAATTGCCGAGGGCGGCACTGACTGCGGATAAAATTGCCGAGGCGGCAGAATTCTTCTCTTTTGGGACCAACGATCTAACCCAGACAACATACGGAATCTCTAGGGACGATTCGGGCAAATTCCTCCCGTACTATATTGAGAATAAGATTTTCAAGGACGATCCCTTCCAGGTTCTCGATATCCAAGGAGTCGGGCAGCTTGTCCGAATTGGAACGGAAAGAGGGAGGCAAACCAGGCAGGAACTCAAGGTCGGAATTTGCGGCGAGCACGGTGGAGAACCGTCTTCGGTGCATTTCTGCCACCGGGTGGGTATGGACTACGTCTCCTGCTCGCCTTACCGCATACCGATCGCCAGACTGGCCGCAGCGCAGGCGGCTCTCGGCGAGGAACAGACCATATCCCATACCGCCTAGCGGCATGGCAACGGTTTTCCAATCGTAAAAAGGGGCGGTCATGGGGCCGCCCCTTCAATTATCGGATTCCTTTCCCGTTGGATCCCACGAGAATATGACTAATCGTAGTACTCCAATCCAAGGTGGGTAATCATTTTCTCGCCCTTCATGTGGCGCAGGGTGTTTTTCAGCTTCATAAGCTGTATAAACAGATCATGTTCCGGGTAGAGTTCCGGCGCGCACATAGGACTCTTGAAATAGAATGAAAGCCATTCCTGGATGCCGCTCAT
>DKBB01000343.1 GCA_002451015.1 Acidobacteria bacterium UBA6911 | reverse complement strand
TTTCATTGTCCTGATGCACCGCCTGCCTCGCAAATCCACATCGGGACAGGTTATTCTGGAATACCTGGGATTATTTTCCGTCCTTAGATTCGCAGTGGAATTTTTCCGGGGCGACGACCGTAGTTTCGTGCTATATGGTCTTCTATCCACATCACAGATGATCGCCCTTTTAACCTTTATAGGATCGGCGACCGTGTACTTTTTTTTTCGGTACCGTCCCGCGAAAGGGCAAAATAATTGAGTGACAGGATCGAATCTTGGACCGTGCCACCGGATGCCGCGCGTATCCGCCTGGACCAATTTCTGCTTGGCAGAATTCCAGGAGAAAGCCGCTCGCAAATACAGAACTGGATTCGCAGGGGTTATCTTCTGGTAAACGGGAAAAAGGCTAAGACTGGGTATCTGACCAGGCCCGACGACCGGATTTCCATAACGATCCCAAAATCTCCTGCCGATTTACCCTCTCCCGAAGAAATCCCTTTGGACATTCTCTACGAGGACCCCGACCTGGCTGTTATCGACAAGCCGGCCGGTCTGGTTTGCCATATCGGGGCGGGAGTTCGATCCGCAACACTGGTCAATGCGCTCTTGTACCATCTCGGTCCGCTGGACACCGGAGATCCTATCAGGCCTGGGATAGTGCACCGATTGGATAAACTGACCAGCGGGGTTATGGTCATAGCGAAAAACACCCGTTCTCACAGGGCCCTGTCACTGCAGTTCAAGAACAGACTTGTAAAGAAGGAATACCTTGCTCTGGTATATGGGTTCCCTTCCCCGGATCAAGGCACCATTGACCTGCCGATTGGAAGAGATCCGCATAACAGGGTCAAGATATCTTCCAGAGCCAGAAAAAGAAGATCCGCAATCACGCACTACTCCCTTGAGAAAAGTTATGGATCTTTTTCTCTGCTCAAGATTCGTATTGAGACCGGCCGAACGCATCAGATCCGTGTCCACCTGTCACATAAAGGCCACCCGGTTGTAGGAGACAATCTTTACGGAGGCAAAAGAGAATCAAATCTGACACCCAAGCTTGCGCGGATTATGAAGGAACTCCATCGCCCGTTCCTGCACTCCCATAAACTGTCATTTCTTCATCCTGCGTCCGGAGGTTTCATGACTTTCACAGCGCCGCTTCCGAAAGAACTAGAACTTTTTTTGGAAATGGTTTGTTCGGTCTAGCGTCTATATCGGCTGGAAGCTTGACTCGGCACCTTGCGAAATTTTATAATTCCCAGGCCGAGTAAATTCTCACATAAATTATAGGTAACAATATGCTTTATCGATCTTTTTGCTGGTTCCCGATCCTATTTGCGGTCTTGTTGATTTTCCTTTTGACGCCCCAAACGAACGTCTTATCCGGCCAGGAACAGGTTGAGGATTCCACCGCCTCCGTCCCGCAACTCCCACCCAGGCTCTCAAATCAAACCTATCGCGTCCGGGTCGACCTCGTAAACGTTCTATGCTCTGTATTCGACAAGGATACAAACTCGTTTGTAACCAGCCTGATGCAGGAAGATTTTATTGTTTATGAAGACGGCAATAAGCAGAAAATTGAGAATTTCTCGCGCGAAACCGATATCCCGCTCACCCTTGCCATGCTCATCGATACAAGTGAAAGCGTAAAACCCAAGCTTCAGTTTGAACAGGAAGCCGCCATCAATTTCTTCCAAAGCATCATGCAGGAAAACGACCGGGCAATGCTGGTGGAATTCGACTCCGGAGTAAGACTGGTGCAGGATTTCACAAATGATCCCAATAAGCTGGCTGGGGAAATCAATAAATTACGGGCTGCCGGCGGCACATCTCTGTATGACGCCATCTATCTCAGTTGTGATGAAAAGCTGATCCGGGAAACGGGAAGGAAAGCCATAATCATCCTGACGGATGGAGAAGACGAATCCAGCAAACATACCCTCGAACAGGCAACGGAGATGGCCCTGAGGGCCGAAGTCATGATTTTCGCCATCAGCGTCAGCAAAGGCGGTTTTTTTGGAGTCAGCGCTGATACCGAGGCGGATGATACCTTGACGGATCTCGTAAAAGAAACCGGCGGCAGGGTGTTTTTCCCTTTCAAAGTGGATGAATTATTCGATAACTTCCGACAGATCAACCAGGAGCTTCGAAGTCAATACAGTATAGGATATACGTCCACAAATTCTAAAAAAGACGGTAAATATCGGAAAATTGAAATCAAGGCCAGAGAAGGTGAGTTTAAATTAAACTTTCGTAAAGGTTATTATGCCCCAACAAGTTAAAGTAAAGCCTGAGCTTCTTTTTTCTGGGGCTGATTTTTCATATTCCACGATCCCGTGTTGCTTTCCTGAATGTTTTCAATCAGTTTTTGGGGATTGCCGTCAAAAAAACGGTCGACAAGGTCACTGATTTGGTTGTGAGTCGCCTGCTGTCTGGTTAAAATAGGCCGGTAGATGAACGCTCTTCCCGATTTCGTATGTGTTAGAACGCCCTTTGATTCCAGAATGCCCATAATAGTCAATACAGTTGTATAGGCTGTATTTTTTTTCTTGGAAATAACAGAATAAACATTCTTTACGGATGCGGCACCCCTGTCCCAAACCACCTTCATGATTTGCAGTTCCTGCCTCGTAAGGATTATCCTGTCCAAGTCATTTTTCATAATTTTCTCCCAACCCGGCTAATACGTATACCCTCAGATTTCAACCAGCTCCGTTATTACTAAGTGATAATACGTTTTTCCAAAATGCCTGTTTCGATGTTTTCAGGCGTACGCAGCAGAATTTTCTTCGGATTCCGATGTTTGGCCTGTAGTCAGGATTTTTATTTAATGTTTAAATGCGATGAAGCCTGGCATAAGGTTTATGCCTAAACCTGGTTTGCATAAGGAAGTTATGTTACTGATTCTAAATACCTTTTAACTTTTCACAACGGTCCCTTTCCGCGCAGTCGGTCTGGGTTATAAAGGTTATTCATTGCCGGGGCTCATTCAGTATAATGCATCCTTCCAACGAATCCCCAAGAATGTCGGGGATACTTTAATCCGGTTTCATATCACTCCGTTTCGAATTTATGCCTAGCGTAACATTGTGCCTGCATCCAGGATTCCTCGGCATACTGTTCCAGGAAGGCTGCGCGGGGCTTTCGGTCCTGCACCGGCTGGCGGGAGGGGGGCGGGGCGCTGCGCCCCCCCTCCCGCTACGAAACCTCGTGAGAAATAAGAATTAATGAGTTAAGATTATGCGCGTGAAACGCACAATCATCATTCACTTCCATGAAATAAACCTCAAAGGAAACAACCGTGGCTGGTTTGAAGCCCATCTCCAAAATCACGTCACTTCGATTTTAAAGGGATTGAAATATCACAAGGTGCGGAAAATCTCCGGCCGACTTATTATTGAATTATCCCAGGATTCACCGATTGAAGCCATGGAGCACCGCCTCTCCATGGTTTTCGGCATTGCCAATTTCGTCGTAGCCTGGGAGGTTGACGCTGAGATGGAAGCCATCCAATCGGGTCTGGAATTTTTAATCGCACAGGGGGGATTTCAATCCTTTAAAATGGACTCGCGCCGGGGAACAAAAAACTTCCCGTTGAATTCCCAGCAGTTGAACGAACAGCTGGGATCTTTTGTACAACAAAGGACCCAAGCCGATGTTCGGCTGTCAAACCCGGACAGAACTTTTTATGTGGAAATAGTGGAAAATCGCGCCTTTCTATACTTACGTAAAATACCCGGGGCAGGCGGACTGCCGTCGGGTACGGGGGGGAAGGCCCTCTGCCTCCTGTCCGGCGGTATCGATTCTCCTGTCGCCGCGTATCGGTTGATGCGCCGTGGCTGCCGAGTTTTCTTCGTTCATTTTCACAGTTTTCCTCACACTACGGTAGAATCCCAGGACAAGGTTCGGCAGATTCTTCAAATACTGTTACGTTTTCAGCAGCAATCCCGATTGTTTATGGTTCCCTTTGCGGATGTCCAGAAAGAAATCGTCGCCTATGCACCACCCTCCCTGCGGGTGGTTCTCTACCGGAGATTTATGGTTCGTATCGCACAGGCGATCGCCGAACAGGAAAAAGCAAAAGCCCTTATCACGGGAGACAGTCTGGGCCAGGTAGCCAGTCAGACCCTGGAAAACATTCAGACCATATCCGGCGTCTGCACAATGCCGATTTTCCGTCCCCTGATAGGGTCCGACAAGGAGGAAATTATCGAGATCGCCAGGAAAATCGGCACCTATGATATCAGTATACAGGCGGATCAGGACTGTTGCTCCCTTTTCGTTCCGCGCCATCCCGAAACAATGTCCAGGCCGCAACAGGCGGAGGAAGCTGAAGCCGGGCTGGATATAACCGGCCTGGTTCGCGCCTGCCTTGGTTCGGCAACCCGCGAAGCCATTGAGCTTGATTTTTCAACTTTTGATCCCAATGAATAATCATTTAAAACCAGGACTTGAAAGGTCCTCCAGAGCCTTTATTAAACACCTGATAATTCCATTCCCGGTTGTACTTACGGTCTCAATGCTGCTGTTCCCGATAAAACCCATTGAATCCAAAGAGAAACCTCCACCGGGCATAAAACTGCTAATTGCGGATTTTGACGACAACACCGGAGATCCCGACCTGGCGGTTCGTATCAAACCGATTCTGCATCAGACACTGCAGCAGTCTGACCGACTGGCTGTTTACCCGGAGATAAAAATCAGGCGATTTTTAAAAGAGCATTTCGAGACATCGGATGCGGGCTTGACTCTATCCCGAGCACGGAATCTCTCTCTCATTGAAAACATTCCGGTTATTCTGCTTCCAGGTATAAACCGCCTGGGCAAATCCCTGGTCATCAGCGCCAAGCTTATCCACGTAAACGAAAAACGGGAATTGTTTGTCGACACACTATGGGTGAAAGACCTCAAACACCTGGCCGTAACAATAGAAAATCTGGGCAAACGAATCCGGCAGAGTCTTGGCGAAAACCGGGAATCGCCTGCGATGGCAGGCAACATATTTGCGACGGAAACGGCATTTAAGACCCTGGATCTTTTTTCACAGTCGTTGTCCTATTATTCCTACAGGAGCCCCGGGGATGCCATCGAACGCCTTAAGAATGTTCTGGCACTGGATCCCGATATGACCGTTGCACAACTGTACCTGGGCATGCTTTATCTCCGTCTGCAAAAACCGAGGGACGCTCTCGTATACATTTCGCAGGCAAAAGATAATTCCGGGAATCTTCCTTTAAAGTACCGATACCTGATCGACGGGCTGGATCATATTCTGATGCATCGGTATGCGGAAGCAACGGCTCAGTTTAATTCCTATGCGGCCGAATTCCCCTATGATTGGCAGGCATTTTTTCAGCTCGGTCAATGTGCGGTGGTTCTTGGAAATTATTCGTTGGCTGTGGAAGAATATCGAAAGGCGGTTGTCCTCGACGATACCCGGATAGAATCCCGTATTGGCCTTGGCCTTGCCCTCCTCTACAACCGGGATTCTCCCGGGGCTCGCAAAATACTGGAAGAGGCCTCCAGGCTTACTCCGGAGGACCCGGAAATCATGATTGCTCTCGGGTCACTGGATTTGGTAGAGAACAATCCCCGCTATGCTATTCAGGCTTTCGAGAAAACAAGTCCCAGTCCTCTCTACAGGTCGCGCAGTATGATGCTTCTGGCCCAGGCAAACATTTACAGAGGAAAATTCAAGGATGCCCTTGAACTTCTGGCTGAAGGAATTAAGGAAGACCGTAAAAGTCGGGATGCCGCAGAGGAGGCTTCAAAACGGCTGGCGCGTGCACGGATATTTCTGCTCACGGGAAGCATACCCGATGCGGTCGCTGAATGTCTGGAGGTTCCCGATACGGGAAACAACCCGGTCATTATAGCAGAACTGGGAGCTATTCTTGCTGAAACCGGCAGGCTGGACGACGCTGAAAAAATGCTCCTGCGTTTGCGTTCGATTCCGCCCAGTTCCTTTATCGAGGCTCTTGCAGACCGCCTACAGGGAGAGATTCTATCGTCAGAGGGTAATTTACGGGAAGCGCTGCAATCCTTCCTGCGTGCCAAAGAATCTCTCGGAACCCCCTCCGTATCGCTGGCTCGTATTTTGATGCGCGCAAAACAGTGGGAGAGTGCCGCAGCCGAGTTCACAGATATTCGTGAAAAAAAAGCTGCCATGATCTTCCCTCATAACAGACCCTGGTTTGCGGGAACCTGGGTCCAGGCGCTTTATGACGCCGGACAATGCAGCCTTCAGGCAAACAATACCGATGAAGCAAAACAATATTTCAGACAATACTTATGGGTGATGGAACAGTCCGACCCGTCCCTGGAAACGCCGAAAAAAGCTGAAATTCTATTAACAGGAAATTCCCTTTAGATGATTGAACCGGTAATCCGAAAAAAGGGAGCGATATGGCGGAAAACAGAATTGAATTAATACAGGGCGATATTACGCTTTTGGATGTGGCCGCCGTTGTCAATGCGGCCAATACCAGCCTCCTTGGCGGAGGGGGCGTTGACGGGGCCATCCACCGGGCAGCCGGGGCACAACTGCTGCAAGAATGCAGGCAACTTGGAGGTTGCGCTACCGGTGAAGCAAAGGTCACCCAGGGGTACAACTTGAAAGCGGCATGGATCATCCACACGGTAGGTCCTGTCTGGACAGACGGGGATCATGGAGAAGACCGGCTGCTGGAAGCCTGCTACCGTAATTGCCTGGAACTGGCAAAAAAATTGGAGATTGATTCCATTGCGTTTCCCTCTATCAGTACGGGAGCATACCGTTTTCCCATTGAAAGAGCGTCCCGGATCGCCATCGGCGAAATTAGCCGATTTCTAGAGCAGAATGTTCTACCGGACAAAGTAGTGCTTGTCTGTTTCGATACACCGGCTTACCAGCATTATCTCCGTCTTTTACATTAATAAATCCTAATTTTACTGCCTGGTGATGCAGATCGAGTAACAAGTACGACTTCTATCCGGAATCACGTCCAATCCAATCGCAACAAAACCTAGCAAAGAAAATAATTTACGGATAGTGTAATTCGCATAAATCAATACTTGACAAATTCTATCGTATAAATAGAGTATTAACAGATTATATAGGACTAATGCGAAAGGAAGGTGGATCGAATGAGTGAAGGTAAGGGAAAATACAGACTGGCAACTTTAGCCCTGCATGCCGGACAGGAACCGGATCCTGCTACAAACGCGAGGGCTGTACCGATTTATGCCACAACCAGCTATACCTTCAACAATACCGAGCATGCGGCCGATCTCTTTGCCCTGAAAGAATTCGGCAATATTTATTCCCGGTTGATGAATCCCACAAATGATGTCCTGGAAAAACGTCTGGCGGCTCTTGACGGAGGAGTCGGAGGACTGGCGTTTGCCAGCGGGCAGGCTGCAATCACAGCCGCGATCCTGACCATCACCCACAACGGGCAGAATTTCATCTCTTCCACAAGTCTCTACGGCGGCACATGGACCCTTTTCACCCAGACATTGAAAAAATTGGGAATTGAAGTACGATTCTTCGATCCGGATCAGCCGGAAAGAATTGACGCACTGGTAGACGAAAATACCCGCGCCGTGTACCTGGAATCTGTCGGTAATCCTAAAAATGATGTTCCTGATTTTGAAAAAATTACAGAGATATCGCATCGTCACGGGCTTCCGGTCATAGTAGACAACACCGTGCTCACACCAGCGCTATTCCGCCCTATCGAATACGGGGTCGACATAGTCGTCTATTCGACCACCAAATTCATCGGCGGCCATGGCGCTCATGTAGGTGGCGCGATTGTCGACAGCGGCAATTTTCACTGGGCTGCCGACCCCAAGAAATGGCCGGAATTCACGGAGCCGGACGATGCCTACCACGGGATGGTTTTTACAGAAGCCCTCCAACCCATAGGAAACATATCCTATATCGTTCACATCCGTACCCACTGGCTTCGTGATACGGGCGGATGCCAGAGTCCGTTCGCCGCATTTTTATTTCTGCTCGGCCTGGAAACACTCGACGTCCGCATGCAACGACACACCCGGAATGCACTCTTGCTGGCAAAGTGGCTCGAAAATCATCCTGCGGTTGCCTGGGTAAACTATCCGGGTCTTGAAGGCCATAAACACCATGTAATGGCTCGTCGATATCTCAAGAACGGAGCCGGAGCAATCCTGGGGTTCGGAATTCGGGGAGGCAGGAAAGCAGGAATCAAATTCATCAACAGCGTAAAACTGGCCAGTCATCTGGCAAATATCGGAGACGCCAAGACCCTTGTCATACATCCGGCTTCGACCACCCACTCCCAGTTAACCGAAGAGGAACAAAAGGAAGCCGGAGTATCCCAGGAATATATCCGGGTTTCCGTGGGCATCGAGGACATTGCCGACATACAGGAAGATTTCGATCAGGCTTTACAGTTATCGCAGCAATAAGGAACTTACGGATGGCAAACAAGATGACCACTGAAATCTTTGACAGCAGCGACAGGGTGCGTTCGTCACGCCCTCTGAAACATGTGGAAACGGCTGTTTTCCAGGAACCGCTCGAACTAGAACTGGGTGGAAAACTTTCTCTTGTAAACGTTGTCTTTGAAACCTATGGAAACCTGAACGCAGCCCGGGACAACGCGGTCCTGATATGCCACGCATTGAGCGGGGATTCGCATGCCGCCGCCCATGATGGGGAGGATGATCCGGGATGGTGGGATATCGTTGTAGGTCCCGGAAAAGTCATCGACACCGACAGGTATTTCGTGGTCTGTCCCAACGTTCTCGGGGGATGCCGCGGCACCACGGGCCCGAACAGCTTGGATCCCGAGACAGGCCGTCGCTACGGAGACACCTTTCCCACCATAACAACCGCGGACATCGTGGAAACACAGCGAAGGCTGATCGATCATCTCGGTGTATACCGCCTGCTTGCGGTCGTGGGAGGATCCATGGGCGGCCAGCAGGTACTGCAATGGGCGACTCGTTATCCCGACCGGGTTGCCGGCGCGGTAGCGATCGCCACATCAGCCAGGCTGACAACGCAGGCGCTGGCATTTGATATAATCGGCCGTAACGCCATTCGACGCGATCCGAACTTTGATGAAGGCAACTACGTCGACAAGGGGACCGTTCCCGCGGTCGGTCTGGCATTGGCCCGCATGCTGGGTCACATAACTTACCTGTCTCCGGAAGCGATGAGGGAGAAGTTTGAATCCAACCGCCTCCAACCGCGGGAACTGGATACCGAGTTTGAAAAGAAATTCAGCGTTGGCTCTTATCTGGCATATCAGGGTGGAAAATTCGTAGAAAGGTTTGACGCCAACAGTTATATAAAGCTTTCCATGGCTATGGACCTTTTCAACCTAGGAAATACGGAAAAAGAGCTTTCTGAAAACCTGAACCGGTCCACGTGCCGATGGCTTGTCATCAGCTTTACAAGCGACTGGTTGTTTCCCCCGGAGCAGTCTCAGGAATTGACGAACACCCTTCTCGGTCTTGGAAAGTCGATCAGTTACTGCAACGTTGTCAGCAGCTGTGGCCATGATGCATTTCTGCTTCAGGATGACCTGCCTATTTACGGGGAACTAATACGCGCATTCCTGGACAATATGCAAAGCGACACTCCAAAACATGTCGAGGAGGACGATTTTTACGTTCATGCTCCGACAAGCATGTTCGGTGCGATCCACCGCCCCCGTCTTGACAACGAACAGATCGTCCGGCTTGTAGATCCGACGGCGAGTGTGCTGGATCTCGGGTGCGGCCGTGGAGGTTTGCTGGTTAAGCTCCTCGCCAACGGCAACAAAAATCTGATGGGACTCGAACTGAACGAAGAGGATGTCCTCTACTGCCTGGAAAGAGGCCTGAACGTTGTGCAGGCTGACTTGAACTCGGGGCTTTATCCTTTCTCAGACGGCCAGTTCGATTATATCGTGCTCTCGCATACGCTTCAGGCGGTCAGGGATGTTGAGCATCTCATCACGGAAATGCTTCGGGTCGGACGCAAATCTATCGTCAGTTTTCCGAATTTCGCCTACCACAAGTTNNAATATCCGTTTCTTTTCCATAGACGATTTCGACCATTTCTGCAAAGAAAGGGATATCAAAGTCCACAGCCGCATTGGCCTGGATACCGAGGAAGGATGCTTCGTTTCAGAAAATCCAAACCTCCTGGCGGACATGGCGATTTTCGTCATTAGTCACTAATCGGCAAAGCATTCTAAAGTCCCGGCCGGGACCTGAACGCCGCAAGTTCAACGTTAAACATTGCACGTTAAATCTTGAGTCTCTCACTTTGATTGTAGGATCATTATTTATCCAGGATCATTCCGATCACACGCATTTGTTCCGTTCTTCAGCTTCCAATCTGTAATCTTTAATCAGACATTTCGGGTATACTATCCACTCCGACAGGAGGAACATGCGACATCTAAACCTCAGAAGCTTTATCGAATGCCTGAAGCGGGAAGGAGAACTGCATGTCATCGATGAAACTGTCAACCCCCATCTCGAACTGGCCGAAATTCAACGCAGAGTTGTAAGCCGTCAGGGACCGGCCCTTATGTTCCGTAGTGTCCTGGACACAAAATTTCCCGTTGTAACGAACCTTTTCGGCACCCGCAGACGCATCGACCTTGCCTTTGGGGAAGAGCCGTCTCGATTCATTAAACGCGTTTCCGAAGCCGCGGAATGCCTGATGACACCGTCCGTCTCCAGGCTGTGGGAATTCCGCGACCTTGCGAAACATCTTCTGAAACTGGGTACCAGAACCTGCCGGACGGGACCGGTTCTGGAATACTCGCTGATCCCGGTAAGATTGAAATCCCTTCCTCAAATTAAAAGCTGGCCCGAGGACGGGGGCTCCTTTTTAACCCTTCCTCTTGTCTACACGGAGCATCCCGCATCCGGCAGATCCAATATCGGTATGTACCGAATTCAGATCTACGACGATGCGGTCGCGGGAATGCATTTTCAGATCCATCGGGGCATGGGATTTCACTACTACGAAGCGGAAAAAAATCGGAAGCCGCTTAAGGCAAATATTTTTTTAGGAGGACCGCCGGCTCTTATCCTTGCGGCGATAGCGCCCCTGCCGGAAAATATACCGGAAGTCGTCCTGGCTTCCCTGCTGCAGGACAAAAAATTATCCCTCATTAAAAACGAGGCAATCAGTTCCCTTCCCGTTGTGTCCGAAGCGGAGTTCGCGCTGATAGGACACGTACCCCCGAATGAGAGGCGGAATGAAGGTCCCTTTGGAGATCATTACGGATATTACTCCCTGGCGCATCCGTTCCCGGTATTCGTAACGGAAAAGATATACCATCGCAAAGATGCCTTTTTCCCCGCAACCGTTGTCGGACGCCCCCGGCAGGAAGACCACTATATCTGTGAATACCTGCAGGAAATGTTCTCCCCGTTATACCCTCTGGTTCTGAATGGAGTCCGCGCTGTGTGGGCTTACGACGATGCCGGAGTGCATCCGCTGGCAGCCGCTGTCGTTCAGGAACGCTATCCGAAAGAGGCTTTCATGGCCGGTTTGAGGATCCTGGGGGAAGGACAGCTCTCTCTGACCAAGTTCCTGATGATCACCGACACCCCCATGCCGCTAAAAGATTTCCGCCTCTTCCTTCGCCATATCCTGGAACGCGCCGATTTCAACACCGATCTGCATATTTTTTCGCCAGTTTCACAGGACACTCTCGATTACACAAGCGGCACTTTGAACGAGGGCAGCAAAGCCATCCTCATGGGTCTCGGAGACAGCCGATTCAAACTGCAGGATAATCCTGCCGCGGATCTGAAGAACGAAGCGTTTCACGAACAAAAGGTCTTTGTCCCGGGACTGCTGGTGGTCGAAGGCCCGAAATGGAGGGAAAACGATACGGCTGTCGACCAATTACTGCAGGAGCAGGCCGTACAGCCATTTCGTGTGGTTGTACTGGTAGACAATGCAAAGGATTGCACCCGGGACGATGCATCCTTCCTCTGGACCGTTTTCACAAGGTTTGAACCTGCTGCCGATATCCATGCAAAATACTGCTCCGTGCAACGCTTTCACGCGCGATTGTCGGCACCGATTGTGATCGACTGCAGGTTGAAACCTTGGTATCCGCCCCCGGTCGAACCCAGCCCGGAAACCGTGGCCCGCGTCGATGCTCTGTGGCCCAGGCTCTTTCCGGATTAAGCCAGGTTCTGCCTCAATTTCTATATTGCCCTTCCCGGGCAGCTGTCTCATTGAGACTCGCTACTTTAACACGCGCTAACCCAACTTCGCCGGTGTTTGTTTTTTTCGGGCAACCGGTTGATCTAAATAGAGAACCGTGTTTTTCGATTCTCAACTTAGGAATTGAGGTTCTGTTCGGCAAAATCCCAGTTTAAAAGCGAATCGAGAAAAGCCTTTATGTAATCGGAACGGCGGTTCTGATAGTCCAGATAATACGCGTGCTCCCACACATCGATCGTAATCAACGGTTTCATTCCCTTCGCAATCGGTGTATCCGCATTTGCGGTCTGCACTATTTTCAAGGCACCGCCGTCCAGGACCAGCCAGGCCCAGCCGCTTCCAAACTGGGTTGCAGCCGCGCTGGTAAATGCTTCTGCAAACTTTGCGTAATCACCGAAAGATTGCCGGATTCTTTCGGCAATCTTTCCTTTGGGTTCTCCCCCGCCTCCCGGCTTCATGCTTTTCCAATAGAAGCTGTGGTTGAAGATCTGAGCCGCATTATTAAACAAGGAGGACATGTCCGGTTTTCCGGCAGTCATTTTAATAATTTCCTCGAGAGATGCTTTCTCGAATTCCGTTCCGGCTATAGCGGTTTTTGTTTTGTTGACATATCCCTGGTGGTGTTTCCCATAGTGAAACGACATTGTCTCTTCAGAAATGTATGGTGCCAGGGCGTCGGGTGCATAGGGCAGCGCAGGAAGCTCAACAGTTGTCCCAGGCTCCTCTACAGCGAACGAATCGGTGTTGTCATTACAGGCCGCTGCAAAAGCGGCCCCGGCCGCGCCAACACAAATTAAAAATTCCCTGCGACCAACCGGGGGAAATGTTTTCTGTATCATACGAGTACTCCTCCTGTTCATGGATTCGGTCCCCATTCGAACTGCGCCCAGTATATCCCGTTCGACTTTGATACAAAAGGAAGGAAATAAATCTTCCAACAAACCGGAAAATATTCAAGCCGGCATCGAAGCAGGATAGAATAGGTTCAAACCAGATAGGTGCGTAAGGGAGGGATTGTTTTGAAAAAATATTCTTTGAAATACTGTATGTTCACGATCTTTGCGATACCGCTGATTGTCCTCGCAACAGCCGCATGCAGCCGGACCGAAAAAACTGAAGCAGCTTCAGAAATAACCTCGAACGCAACAGAGCGGCGATTGCAGGTCCTTGAAGATCGCGAGGCAATCAGGAGGTTATTGATGCATTACGGCCGTTTCCTGGATCAGCGGGATTTTAAGTCTTTTTCGCTTCTTTTTGCAGAGAATGAGGGAGAGTGGATTGGGGGCATGGGAAAAGCAAGGGGGCGGAAGGAGATCCGCCGATTAATGGAAGAAAGCATCGGAACGAATACAGCGGAGGACGCCCCGGGTAATTTCCATCTGTTTATGAACGACAGCATCGATCTCGATGGCGACCGAGCCGCCGCAACGACAAAATGGTTGTTTGTGGTTCAAAATACAACCGGCAGACCGGAACTCTTTTACCTTGGTCATTACGAAGACACGCTGGTGCGTGAAGCCGGAGATTGGAAGTTCCTTCGGCGTGTCGTTTACTCCGACATCCCCGCTGACAATCCGGAAACCCCAAGAAAGGAATAATACAGCCGTTCCGATTAAACTCTTATACAGACAAGAAAGACCGCGCTTCAATTACCGGGGATCCGTCCCGCTGTTTTCAATTATCTCGGCGAGCCTTATGGTTCCCTGCAGCTCGATCTGTTCCGACGAACGTCCAACGAGAATTTTCACTTCGCCCGGCTCGATTTTCCACCTCTTTTCCCGCACTTCGTAATAGCAGAATGCCCGCCTGTCCAGGTTTATGGACACTCTTTTTCTTTCACCCGGACGAAGGGCGACCTTTACGAAACCTCTCAGCTCCTTCGATGGCCTTTGTATATCTGAGCCGGCAGATCCGACATATAGCTGCGCCACCTCTGAACCTGCCAGGTCTCCTGTGTTGACAACCTCGAAAGAAACTTCAAAGCCCGCCTCCGAAGCCCTCTCTCCCTTCTCTTCCAGAGCATTCGGCACAATTTCTAGATCCCGGTATTCAAATGTCGTATAGGACAGCCCGTATCCGAACGGGAAAAGGGGCTTTAAATTGTCCCGTTCATATCCGCGATATCCGACAAATACTCCTTCCTTATATTCGACCTTGTCTGTTCCCGATTCAGGATAATAATTATCAAATGTCGGGTTTTCCTCAATGCGTTTCTCGAAAGTAACGGGCAATCGTCCGGAGGGATTCGTTTGTCCCATGAGGATTTCGGCTAGAGCGCTGCCCCCCTCCTGGCCCGGGTACCAGGTTTCAATGACGGCCGGCACGCTTTCAAGCCACGGCATCATGTCCACGCCGCCGCCGGAAGTGATCGCCACAATCGTGTTTTTATTGATTGCCGCGATTTCTTTAATCAGGACGTCCTGCCCTAAAGGCAGGTTGAAAGAACGATCCCCGCTCTCGCTCTCTGTTTCAGGATTGAATCCCGCGGCAACGACAACGGCATCGGATTGCTGCGCCAGAGCCAAGGCCTCCGGATCCACAAGACTTTCCATCCGGGCAATGCCCAGCCGGAGTTTTCCACCGGCATATCCGGTTCCCTTTCGAGAGAGTTCCAATACTACTTTGTGGAAACCATTTTCTAGCAACACTTTTGTCGTATCCATCAGGGCTTTGGAAAAGTCCCATGCGTCGAGTACAAGCCGGTCGTCGATATAGAGCCGGTAACCGATTTTCTCTCCCGGTATCTGTACAAACACATTGTAATTCCCTTCATCAGGCGGGATGAAATACCCGGTCCAACGGGCGGAGCTGAACGGTTCGGGAATCCGGCCGCTGCACACCGCTGAACCGACTCCCGGTTCCATGCAAGTCCGTACCGGCTCTCCAGACAACTCCACGTTGTCGAACAACTCCAATTTCATGCCGGGTAACCCGTCGGACGGAGACGTAAAGAACCGGGTAGCATCGGCTATATCCGCCGGGGCTGGAATACCCGGGTGGTAGTGAACAATGACACTGCCCTCTAAAAGTTCTGTTAAACCTTCCAGAATACTTACAGCGTCAAACGGGGTAACACGCGCGCTTCCTCCCCCTACCGCCACAGCGGGATGCGCATTCGGTCCCATGACGGCAATCGAGTGAATCCCCTCCCGGCTGAGCGGAAGAATGGAGTTCTCGTTTTTGAGAAGAACCATGGATCCCCGGGCGGCGTCGAGAGCCACCTCACGACCGCTCATGCTGTAACGCGGAACGGACATATCAGCCTGTTCTCTATCCAGCCAGCCGAACCGTACGGCGGTACGAAGAATACGCCGGACCTTATCATCGATTGTTTCCTGCGACACACTTTTCTGCTTCAAGGCAGGCAAGAGATTTTCCCGGTTCATAAAAGCGCCGGAAGGCATCTCCAGATCAAGCCCCCCGTTGGCGGCCGCGACGCCGTCGAATGTGGATGTCCAGTCAGACATGATAATGCCTTCAAAACCCCATTCCTTTTTCACGATGGCGTTATTCAAATGCCCGTTTTGCGACATATATTGTCCGTTTGTCCGGTTGTAGGCGGTCATTATGGCCCCGACACCGGCTTTTCTGACCGCAGCCTCAAAAACAGGCAGATATATTTCCCGCAGCGTGCGCCCGTCTATCACCGCATCGGTTTTGCGCCGGTCGAACTCCGAGTTGTTCCCGGTAAAGTGTTTGACGGTGGCGCATACATCCTGTTTCTGTACGCCCTTGATATACTCCACCGCAATCGCAGACGCCAGAAACGGGTCCTCTCCAAGGTACTCGAAATTCCTGCCGTTCATCGGCGCCCGGTAGATATTCACCCCGGGTCCCAGAAGGAAATGGACGCCTCTGGCGCGCGCATCGCGGCCGATTTCAGCCCCGATACGTTCGGCCAAAGCAGTGTCCCATGAAGCGGCTAGCGCGATTCCCCCGGCCATGGCTGTTGCCGGGCCGTAATTGCGCACACCGAGCGGACCGTCCGCCATTTTGAAGCGTGGAATTCCCAGACGATCTATGGATCGAATATAGAAACCATCCACGCCGCTGATATAATCGATTTTTTCCTCCAGGCTCATCAGTTTCAGAATCGTTTCAACACGATTTTCGATATTCGCTGATGCAGCCCCTTCGGGCGACTGCGCCGATGAAACGGCAACACTCAGCATCAGGAGGGATAGGACGGTTAACAGCCAGAATATTATCGACATGAATGTCTCCCGAGGGATGTCACGCTCCTATTGTCCAGTCAGAATCCAAAGGGATATTACTATATTGCCTGTTATATTGCATATAAAGACAGAGTCTGTATTCATTCCAAATAATTCTCGTAATGGCCGAAACAAAGGATTAAATTGAAAACATGGCAACCGTCAAGCTTCATGGAGAGGATTCACAATGAAAGCAGTATGTGTGCATGAAACAGGAGGTCCGGACAAGCTTGTGTACAAAGAAGTACCGCTGCCGCTTCCCGGAGCGGGACAGGTGCTTATCAGGATCCGCTCCATAGGAGTAAATTTTATCGATATTTATTACAGAAAAGGCCTTTACCCTATTGCTACGCCCTTCATACCGGGCATGGAAGCATCGGGCGTGGTGGAGAAAATCGGAGACGGAGTCTCCGGGATCGAAGCGGGGGATCGCGTTGCCTATGCCATGATCCTAGGTTCCTACGCCGAATATGCGGTATTGGATTCGGAAAAACTGATTTTGTTCCCGGAATTCATCGATTTCGAGTCCGCATCGGCTGTTCTGCTTCAGGGCATGACCGCGCACTACCTGACGCACTCGACATTTCCAATTCAAAAAGGCACCACGGTACTTCTCCATGCCGCTGCCGGGGGAGTCGGACTGTTGTTAACGCAGATAGCCAGGCATATGGGTGCACGGGTAATTGCAACGGTTTCCACCGATGAAAAAGCAGCATTGGTAAAGGAAGCAGGAGCGGACGAGGTTGTCCTCTACAGCCGAGTCGATTTTGAATCCGTGGTAAAAAAACTCACGAATGGAACCGGTGTCGATGTTGTTTTCGATTCCGTCGGTCGCGATACATTTGATAAAAGTTTGAACTGCCTGAAGCCGCGCGGCACCATGGTGCTTTTCGGGCAGTCCAGCGGCCCTGTGCCTCCCTTTGATCCGAACATCCTGAATCCAAAAGGCTCTCTGTTCCTGACCCGTCCCAGTCTCGCCCACCACATGGCGAACCGGACGGAATTGCTTCAAAGGGCGGACGACATATTTCGCTGGATCGATGAAGGCGTTTTGAAACTTCGAATTGACAGCGTTTTTTCATTAGTCGATGCACCCGATGCGCATCGACTGCTGGAATCCAGGAACACCCTAGGCAAGGTGCTTCTCAGGCCATAATTTCGCTTAATGCAGCACGAAGTTAACCCTGATCGTCGTCAGGATTGGAACCGGTTCCCCGTTCTGTAGAGTAGGCGTATATTTCCATTGTTTTACTGCTTTCACGGCTGCATCAATCAGCAGCTGATGCCCGTCCAACACTCTGACTTCCGCAATATTCCCCTCTTCATCAATGACCGCTTCAAGCCGAACTTCCCCCTCAACACGGGAGAGACGTGCAAGCCTCGGATATTCGGGAATTACTTTCACCAGGATCTTTGATGGGTCCAGGGTGCCGATTCGAACCGGAGTCGGTTTTTGGGGAGGCTCCGGCAGAGGCGGTGGATCAAATTTGCCGATGGACCATACAATCCCCTTATCAGAAACAAGATTTCCGGGAACCAGAGATTCTCCGTCACCGGGCAATCCGATGAAAATAGGATATTCATCCTTGGGCGCGGGGATACCTGCTGGGAGTGTTGTCGGAGTGCGCATTGTCTCCGGAGGAATATTGGTTTTGACAATAGCGACGCC
>DKBB01000036.1:15397-16622 GCA_002451015.1 Acidobacteria bacterium UBA6911 | reverse complement strand
CATGCCCATGTTGTAGGCGCTGACATTGAACTGGCCGATGTCATCGCCCCATATGACAAGAATATTCGGCTTCTTTTGCTGAGCCATAGCCGCCTGCATAAATACAAATGCAAAACAGGCAATGACTGCAATAGAAAGCGGTTTAAGCAGCTTTCGCAAATTCATTCCGTTACTCCTCTTGTGTTAGGTTTGTGATCGTAAAAATAATGACTTCTGTTTTTAACAATAACCACTGCCACCTTTTTATCAGTATTCTTCCATTGTCGTTATTGTATCAAGAAACAACATCTTAATCATTAACGTATTGGAATACAACCTCTTGCCCCTTCTGCTATTGCTCATATATCTTCCAGGAAACCAGCCTCCAGGCTCCATTTTCCTGCGTCTACAGCAATCCCAATGTACCGCCGCGACTGTTTTCCACCTTGAGTTTTAATATTGCCGGGGAATAAGAATTTCCTGACCTTCTATACGAAAAAAGGCCGCAAATCTCATAAATCAGCGGATAGGAAGAATAAGCCCCTGTTTTNNAGGGCCAAAGCGCAAAAATCAGTTGAATCTTACGCCGATTCCATGTTCATAAGTTGATTGCCAAGATTCCACACTCACGGAGATGGAGAGTAACAGACCGCGGAAAACAGATCATGGCAGCATCATTGTGTTTGAGGGATGTTGCTTTTCCTCAACTCTTCCGCAAGAATATTGCTGCCTGATTTATATTGCAGAAAGACAAAGAAGTCATAGATAAAGAATCTATCCGCTCTGGACCACCTTCTTCATCGCGGCAACCTGTGAACTTACCCCGATTTAGTTGACACCCAGAAAAGAGTGGATGAAGATCCGCCAAGAGGTGTCCCTACGACTGATGGAAAACAAACGAAAAACTCAGGGATGAAAAAGGAATGAATATGGATCTTTGATTCAGTTATTAGCAGGTTATCTCTTACTGTCGCCTGGGGGATTTTGATCCGGCCACAAGTGGGGGATTTTCAAGTGGCCATCTGGGATATACTTTATCCGCTTACAATAGTAGTGACTCTCCCCGGGGCNNATCAAATTCCCTAAAAAAGCGTTTATCCCCGACTCGCTTCTGTTAAACTCGGTATTGTGATCAACTTTGGCGAACGTATGGTTAAAAACGGTATCCACCGAGTAGTAAACCGACTGTAAGGGAAGAAAAGCAGGCAGTAGCGTTTAAATTATTATTTCCTGGCGCCTTTGCGTT
>DKBB01000036.1:0-15357 GCA_002451015.1 Acidobacteria bacterium UBA6911 | reverse complement strand
CATCTCCGACTCGTGCCAGGCCCTTTCAAAGGGGTCGGCCCTTAAGTTGATTACCTTGGGCCATGCCGGCTGTTCGCGTGTGGCCGAGGCGATGTTGCCCTGTAGAATGGCGAAATGAAGTTTCCAGTTGTTGTAGCGGATGGCATTCAGATTCCCCACCTGGTCAAAGTACATGATCTCTCTACGGGGGGATTCCTTTGCCTCTCCCTTAAACCAGGGGAGAAGATTGTAGCCGTCCAGATGGACCTTATACTCCTTTCCGTTTACTTTGGTGCCTTTCTTGAGCTTTTCTTTAATATCCGGCTCTCCAACAGCGGCAAGCAGAGTCGGAATCATGTCTTCGTGGGATGCGATTCCGTTGAGTTTGGTTCCCGGTTTGATCACACCGGGCCACCTTATGAATGCAGGAACCCGGAAACCGCCTTCCCACGTCGTACCTTTTTCCCCGTGGAAAGGGATCGTCCCGCCGTCCGGCCATGTGAACGTCTCGGCGCCGTTATCGGTGGAGTAGAAGACGATGGTATTGTCCTCGATTCCAAGCTCTTTCAACTTGGCGAGGACACGGCCGACGCCGTGATCGTGCTCGAGCATGCCGTCGGCGTAAAGGCCTATGCCGCTTTTACCGTACCACTCTTCCGTGAGATGGGTCCAGACATGCATACGGGTGGTAGTGATCCAGGTAAAGAACGGCTTGTCGGCCTTGTGGGCACGATNNNGCATTGAGATGGTAGAGGTTGCCGTAAAACTCGTCAAAACCGTGGCGGGTCGGTAGATGTTCATCGCGGTCGCCAAGGTGGTTCTTCCCGAATTGCCCGCTCGTATAACCGTAGGGCTTCAGGAGAGTGGCAAGCGTCGGCATGGTATCGGCAATGCCGTGCGGGGATCCGGGCATCCCGATCGTCAACAGGCCGGTACGAAAAGGATGCTGGCCAAGGATAAACGCAGCCCGGCCTGCGGTACAGCTCTGCTGCGCATACCAGTCCGTGAAAAGCGCGCCTTGTTCTGCGATAGAGTCGATATGAGGGGTTTTATAACCCATCATGCCCTGGTTGTAGGCACTGATATTCCAGTACCCGACATCATCGCCCCAGATTACCACGATGTTCGGCTGTTCAGCTGCTGACAGGGGCATGGCCAGCAGAAACATCAGCCCAACCGAAAGCAGGATTACTTTTTTCATACTTTCTCCTAATTGACATACTGAAAATGACTGATTTCTTGAGTGCGACCCATAACCGGTCGCCTTATTCGCCGCCATGTTCTCTCGAATGTATCTTGAGAGACGCTTCAACGCGAATCCATCCAGAAAAGGAACTTCGCCTAGAACGCGAGTTCCACCAGGAACCGCAGGTCGTACACGGTCCCTTTTGTGGGCCGGACAACGTTTTTAAAGAGCTGTCCTCCCAGGTTCATCTGTACAGAGCCCAGCCTTATGCCACGCTGGATTCCGCCCCCCAAAGGGAAATACACCTTTTCACCCTCCGGCTTGTTCCAGTAAACCGAAACTCCATAGGGAACATAGGTCAGGTCCCAGTTTGGCGTGATCGAATAGTAGACGAAGGGTTTGATCATCAGCATGGAGACGTCTTTGCGTTCCGGGTTACCGGCAAACGACCAGAGCTGAAGCGCAATAGCCCCGGCAAACAGCCTGCCGCTGCTGAATTCGTAATCGATACTCGGCCCCATCGACCATTTTTCGCTGCCCAGGGTGCTGTCCGACGCCGTCGGAAACTGCAGAGCCAGGCCCGGCGCGAAATGGTGCTTTCCGTGGTGGCCGCTTTTTTTTGAGAACCAGAAGCCGGCAAGGAGATCGTTGATGCCGTCGGCGGCGACGGTGTCCGGTTCCGGATTGCCGGGCGGCTGCCCCGGAACATTGCGCGGATACCGGTCCACTTCGAAATAGGAAATATTCTTGATCTTCATGCCTCCGAGCGTCAGGTAATTTTCAAATTCGGCACCGTACGTACTCGCATCGTCCCCTTCGTCCTTAAGAAAGCTCACAAAAAGCCAGTTGCGTATCGATCCCACCTGAAAATCGACCGGTTTCGAGTCCTCTTTTTTCACACCGATATCTTCCGCCCGCGAGGCGGTTGGAATCCCGCTTAGAACCAGGGCAAAAAGAACCAGGATTGATGTCTTATTCCAGAAATGCAATATAGGCATGTTTCCTTCGATTATATTTGTCATTATTCCCATTACATTCCAACCGTTCTAATAAGAAATAACAATTTTAATAACTAACGCCGAACCCGAATTCGAAAACGCGTGTGTTGTCGCCCGATTCGGTCCGGGCCGCATAATATTTGCTGACGCTCCACCAGTTTTTGCTGAAGATAATTTTCGAAGCGGGGCGGTAGAGCCCCCGGATCTGCCCGTCTCCGTTCCCTTCGCTGTCCGTATTGTTCTGTGCATACGGCATCCATGTATAAAAAAAGAAAAAAACAGCGAAGACCACCGTGCGGTTCCGGAAGCACTTCTCCCTCCACTTGAGTGGGGGTCGACCAGGCGCCGGATCAACAAGATGAAGCATTCACCAGACTCCTTAAGGTTTTGCGTACAATACCTGCATGATCTCCATCTCAAGTTCCCGGACCAGTGTCAGATATTCGTGGAATCTGGACTCGGATTCCGGGCCATTGGAAAAGGTCCAGTGTCGTAATGCATGGATACAGTCATGATAATCCTCACATAGGTCCAGGAACTCAGGATCTTCAGCAAGGAGACTCTTTATCGCCCGGATTTTGTCCGGAAACCGTTCATAAACATACAGTGATTTGCTTTTCATCACGCATAAGGCAATGAGCTATCGTCCAGATTCATAATTCCGGATCTTTTGCATTATAGAGACCCTAAGTCTCGTCCGCTTAATACCTTGTCCTATATGCAGGGTTTTGATAAGGTATGTTACTGTTACGTACATGTGGTGGCTACCCCGCTTAACTGAAAACTGTAACCACAATCAAGCATTAGACAATGACCTCGAATCGCAGAACATCCGTCAAAACAATCCGGCATTGCCTGGATCGAATCCTTCAAAGCCCTGCCTTCAAGGGATCCCAGAAACAGAAGGATTTTCTTCGCTTTGTTGTGCGTGAAACTCTTCAAAACCGGTCTTCACAAATCAAGGGATATACGGTTGCGCTCAATGTCTATGGAAGGAGGGAGGAATTTGATCCGCAAGTGGATCCGATTGTTCGCGTCGAGGCCGGCCGTCTGCGCAGGGCACTGGAATACTATTACCTGACGGAAGGGAGAAACGATCCGGTACGCATAAAGATCCCCAAAGGCAGTTATGTCCCCGAATTCATACCTGTTACCGAACGGCCCGTATCGAAGCAGAACCCCATTTCAGGGCAAAGCGACAACGGCTATATGGAAGGCCCCTGCATTGCTGTCATGCCTCTGGAAAATCTTTCCGGTGACGACGGGCAGGATTATTTCATGAACGGCCTGACGGAAGAGTTGACGAACGAGCTTTCCCGGTTCCAGGATTTTCCCGTCATTGCTTCCCAGTCCACCATGCATTTCAAGGGCAGGGTATTGGATCCCGGAGAAATCGGGAAAGCTCTCGGCGCCCGGTTCCTGTTGATTGGGAGCGGTAGAAAAAGCAATAAAACGATTAAGATTTCGGTCCGGTTGATCGATTCCGACAACTGCAAGCAGGTCTGGGCAAAGGATTACAGACGCAATCAGACTGCGACCGATTTCATCGTTCTGCAGGAGGAAATCACACACAGCATCGTCGGCATCATCGCCGACCAGTATGGGCTGATAACGCGCAGACTCTCCAGGGAATCCCGCCGGAAATCTCCTGAAGATTTTCAGGCATACGATGCCGTACTCCGGTTTTACCATTACGAAACCCAGTTAACGCCGGAAGCGTTTGAAGAGGCTCTCAAGGGCCTTGAAGCCGCCGTGGAGAAAGAGCCGGACTATGGACTGGCCTGGGCGATGCTGGGGCATCTGCATGCCGACAATTACGCGCTTGGATTCCGCAAAATCAAGGGGGCCCTGAAACAGGCCTATCTGTATGCCAATAAGGGGGTGGCACTGGCGCCGGACAATCAATTCGCGCACGACGCGCTCAGCCTTGTGTATTTTCATCGGGGCGACAAAGAGTTATACCTGCAGCAGGTGGAGGAGATCCTTGACCTGAACCCGAATTCTCCCTATACGGTCGGGGTCGCCGGCTGGCATCTGATGCTTTTCGGCGAATGGGAACGCGGCTTGTCTCTTTTAAATAAAGGGATACGGTTGAATCCCTATCACCCGACCTGGTTCCACCTTGCCACTTTTCTGAATTTCTACCGGCAGAAGGACTATGAAAATGCCCTTTCAGAAGCCCTGAGATTCAATTATCCTTCTCTGTACATGGACCCGCTCCTCCGTGCAGCCGCCCTCGGCCAGATGGGCAGAACGGATGAGGCAAAAGACGCCGTTCAGGAAATCTTGAAGCTGATTCCGGACTTTAAGGATCGGGGACGCAAACTGCTCGGACATTACATTAAGGTGGATTCCCTTGTGGATAAAATACTCCGGGGATTGAAAAAAGCCGGATTGTGAGAAATGCGGGTTAACCAGGCATTCGTTGCAGTCGGCAGTTTTATCTGGGGAAAGGAAAATCTGAAGCCAAAGCAGGGTTCCGGCTTGCTGCCCGGTTCAGCGGGAGGAATAAGTTTCTGTCAATCGACCCATCCAAGCACGTCGCGGATGACGCTCCATCTTTCGCCCCCTCTGTTCCTATTCTTTCCGGCAATCCAGTAGTCGAAGAGGTCCGAGATGGTCCCGTCCCTCTTCTTCAGCTCGATCCAGGAGTTTAGGAGTTCCGCCGTTTCGTTGTCGCCGAAAGCCAGCGTAAAAGCCATCGGTACCGTCCTGACAACGGGATGCGGAACTGCGACGGTGTATTGCGGATAGATCAGGCACCATGACGACCCCGCCTCGGCGTTAAGCAAAAGCGCGTCCATGGCGCCTTTCTCCGCGCGGAAAAACTGTCGTGGGGATTCAAGCGGAACGATTTCGGCATCTGGAAGGTATTTCTGAAGTCTGTCTACAAAGTATCTGTTTCCCGTAATCCCGATTTTCAGGTTCGACTGTGCGCGGAGCGCTTCTTCGGTGTTGAAATCCTCGCGCCTGTAATCCTCGACAATGAATGCCCACGTCTTGTCCAGGTACGGCGCGCTGAAGGTCACTTTATCCAGATCTGCGGTGTTTGTAACCTGTCCTCCAATCAGTATGTCAAGGACGCCTCCGTTTAGAAGACCCGGCGCTTTTTCCTGCTCGATCCGGACAAAAACAATTTTTGCTTCCAGTTCCCGTGCCAGTGTATGGAGCAGCTCGACATCCAGTCCCACCAGTTCGCCCTTGTCGTTCATAAACGCCCAAGGGAGGGCGTCTTTCGTATATCCGACCCGAATGGTCCCTGTCGCCCGGATGCGCGTGAGGGCGGAATGGTATTGTTTCGACAAATTGGAATCGAGGTCGGACAGTTCCGCGACGCGGTGTTCGACGGATTCAAAGAGATAGGAGCGTTTCACGAAGAGTTCATACTGATTGACGTCTGTCCCGATAGCGGTAAAGACCATCCGTATTCCCGTAAATACACCGGTGACGATGAGTACGGTCAAAACCAGGTACCGTGCAATCCTGAGGGGACGCAGGCGAACAGCTCCGGCGACGGCAGCGGAGCCCAGAACAGAAAGGGTTGCGATGTGGATCACACCTACCGTGACTCCGAATCTGCCGAAAATATTGTCGACAATGAGAAATATCTGGAAAGCGTCGGAAGGAATTCTGAATGTGTCCAGCATGAATGGAACAGACACGAGCGTGCTGCCGAACCATGTGAAAAATCCCGCAACGGCAAACAGGAAGTACTTGCTGAACGGTATAGGAAAGCCCGTCATCCAACCGGCAAACAGCACGAATCCGAGGCACAGAAGCTTGCCGGCGGAAGGGAAGGTGAAGGCGGTGGGTGCAATAACATCCACTGTTTTTGAAGCCTCTTCGGGGGTACCCTCTATTTTTTGAAGGAGCTCTTTGCTTCTTTTCGCCAGAATTGGAAGCACAACGAACAGGTTCCCCGTGGCAAACCCCGTTACCAGGGCATCCCGAAGCCGCCGGATGACGCTTTTGTAACCGATCGGGGTCAGGGTCATTATAAGGCCCGGCATAATCCAGAAAATGATGATCGCTGCGCCGGCCAGATAGGTGGCGACGTAGACCTGGAGTCCCTGCAACTGGGAGAATTCAATTGTGCCGGAGGCATGGGCCAAAAGCGCGAATACCCCGTAAGGCGCGAGCCGGACTACAAAAGTGGAGATGCGGCCGAGCGCTTCGCCGAGCGTATCCAGAACAGCCAGCAGGTCCTTTTTATTCCCGATCCCGATCAGGGCGATCCCAAGCGCGACGCTGAAAAAAACCGCCGCGGGCACGGCATTTTCCGCCAGTGCGCCAAAGGGATTGGCAGGAATGAACATGGAGATGAAGTCGAATTCCCCCGAGGACTCGACCAGGGTGCGGCTGAAGAACGAGGCGGATTCCCACTCCGGGAAGGAAAGGGGAAAGAGAAGGATGACGCACAGGGTCAAAATCCAAATGACGAGAAGGACGATCCCGGCTTTGCGTGCAAGCGTCCACGCCACCTTGAAATCCATGCCGCCGATCCCCTTGATCAGCGCAATGACAATGTAGGGGAGAACCGTCATCTGCAGCAGGAGCAGGAATGCCTGGCCCGCCATACCGAGAAACCCAGCTCTTTCCCCGAAGAAAAGGCCTGTAAGTATGCCGAGGACAAGCCCTATCATTATTTTTGCCGAGAGGCTGAGGTTTTTCATGGTCCTGCATCCCCTGCCCGGATACCGGTCCCTGTCGAGAACCTGAGGCCTTGTCAAAAATGTAGCCGGGAGTAAGAACCTTTTCCCGATCTTTACGGAACGGATCCTCCACGACATTCGAATCATAATACTTGTCATCTACAGCCATGAAGTACGTAACGGTAACAAAAATTTAACCGTTTCAGCGCATACCGGACAATAAATGGGATGCCGGTTGATTTGATTTTTATTTTGCAAACAGCAGCATGCTTGGATAGCATCCGGTTAATTTATTGCTGAATGCATTATGAACACCGGCGGGTTTCATTGCAGAAGTTTGGGTGAATACGGCATCCTTTGCATTTTAAATGCGGAACAAAAATGCAGCCAGGCAAAGGCGTGGAACAATGATTCCGAAACCCGGAATTTGCAGTGCCCTGATATGCACCGCGCCCCGGGTATGGTTTACGGGCGCGCGTGTATCGTCGGAGTCGTATTAATGTGAACAGGTTAAAGGATTCTTGAGGGGAAATTATGAAAACCAGGCACATGGTATTTTTTCTTCTGGTGCTCGTCGCCGGTTGCAGCGAGCAACCGGATCCGGCCGAACAGAACGCCGCGCCCAAAACGAAATCGATCCCGGCTTTCCAGAACCCGGACAATATTTATGACGCAGCCCTGCAGGGGGATATTGCAACAGTCAGAGGCTTTCTGGATGAGGGCTTTGATGTCAACAGACTCGATATAGACAAAAGATCCTTGCTCATGCTGGCCGGATTCAACGGACACACGGAACTCTGCAGGATGCTGATAGAAAAAGGGGCTGAAGTCGACGTGCGCGATTCCAACGGCAGAACGGCCCTGATGTTTGCATCCACGGGCCCGTTCGTCGAAACTGTCCGGCTTTTACTGGAATCAGGTGCGGATCCAAAAGCCGTGGATCAAAGCGAGCGTTTTACCGCCCTGATGCACGCGGCCGCCGAGGGACAGCTGGGAGTCGTGCAGGTCCTGCTGGAGCACGGAGCGGATAAATCGGTGAAGGACGTGGACGGGGACACGGCCGAATCATTCGCGAGACAGAAAGGACATCTGTCCGTCGCAGACTATCTCAGGGATTACGAATAACGGTTATCAATAATCGAAAAACCAATTAACCGAAAGAAACAGCTGCTCCATGTCCGGCTTATTGGGGTAATAATTCTCTGCATCCTTCCGGTTATTGTCCGATCTCAATCAGTTTGCTGAAGCGTTTGCCGAACTCTTCTTCTGTAAGACCCATACTCAATCCACCGTCGACAACCAGGTTGTGGCCCGTGATGTAGGCGCTTTCATCGCTGGCCAGAAAGACTGCGGCATTGGCGACGTCTTTTGGAATTCCAGGCCGGCCCTGGTGGGAGAAGGATCCCAGCCATGCACCGACTTCATCGAGAGTTTTCCGGGTTTTCTCTTCGCCGAAACCAAGAACCCGTCCGAAGATGGGGGTCTGGACGACGCCGGGGGAAATGGCATTGACGCGGATGCGGTCTTTGGCCAGTTCCATTGCCAGGGACCGGGTCATCTGGATGACCGCGGCCTTGGCGGCGCTGTATACCAGCGGCCCGTAGCCCGAAGCCATACCTGAGATGCTGGCATTGTTGATGATGCAGCCGGAACCCTGGCTGCGAAGCAGCGGCAGGGCGTGTTTGACCGCGAAGAGAATGCTGCCCACCAGGAGTTTCATATCGTAGATGAAGGCATCTTCGGTAATCTCCTGGACTCCGAAGCTCGATTTGGAGTCCCCGGCGTTGTTGAGCAGGCAGTCGAGCCGCCCGAAGCGCTCGCGTGCGCATTCGATCATCCCAATGATATCTTTTTCCCGGGTGACGTCGGCCTGAAAAAACACGGCCCGGTCCCCCAGGCGCGACACGATGCCATTCCCCCTCTCCTCGGAACGCCCGACAACGACTACCCGGGCTCCTTCCTCGACAAAGCGTTCGGCCGTTCCTTCACCGATCCCGCTGGTTGCGCCCGTGATAATCGCCACCTGTCCTTCAAGTCGACGTGCCATGCAATCTCCTCACAGCTGCATCCGTATACCCCGAACCCGGCCGGTCGAATGTACCCTGTATCAGGTCTCTTCGTGGCCAAGGTATATGAAGACAGGGACCCATCCGGAAATTCAGGTTTGCTTTTGCCTTCGCCTTCTTGTCCAAGGAAGCAAAGTCTCAAACTTCTTTCTTTTCGATATATTTGATTCTACAATGCTTTTGTAAGGGTTTTCCAAAAAACCTGGAAAATTGAACAAAACTTGGGCCATTCCCGCATCGCCCGAATTGGAACAATCCTCTGACAAAAAAAGAATGGGATTGCAAAATACCGCCCCGCGCGGCTTGGACCTGTTGTAGAATCGTCAAATCGTCGGCAGATTGAAATTTTCCGTTTCGCGTCATGAAAGCAGGGCTCAATCGAGGCCTCAGCCTGGTGACGACTATGCAGTTCTATTCAACCTGTTCCGGAGGCAGCATTATGAGAATTGAGAAAATCGTATTTCCAATACTCGGCATTTTTCTTCTTATCGGTATTTCCGGTTGCACATCCGACCAACCGGCTACAACAGGCTCCGAGCCGCCCACAACGGCAGGCGATTGCGACCGTGCATGCCTGGAAGACTTTGCCGATCGCTATATCGATGCCATGGTAGCCCACGATCCATCGAGCGTGCCTCTGGCGGACAATGTCAGATTCACCGAAAACGGCGTGGAACTGGAGGTCGGCGATGCACTTTGGGGGACGGCCAGCGGCAAAACCGATTTCGGCATCTATGCCACCGACCCGGAAACCGGGCAGGTCGCTTATTCAGGAATTGTTGAAGAAAACGGCACCAAGGTGCTTATTTCCTTCCGCCTGAAAATCGTTAATAACCGGATCAGCGAAATTGAGCAGATTATCGCTCGGGACCGAAATTTTTCCGGGGTGGATTCTCTGACCGAACCTGACCCGATCTATGCACGGATGCTCGAACCCTCGGAGAGAAGACCGCGTGACGAAATGATTCCCATCGCGGACAGCTACTTTGCGGCTCTGGAGCGGGCGGACGGAAAAAGGCCGGTGCCTTTTGCCGACACTTGCAACCGGATGGAAAACGGCGTGCAGACAACCAACAATCCCGCCATGGGAGCCGGCATGGGTGGAGGATACAACATCATAGCAATGAGTTGCACCGAACAGTTCAAGACCGGTTACTTCAAATTCGTGACCGAGATCCGCCGCCGACATGTGCTGGTCGATGAAGAAAGAGGCATGGTCTTCTCCTTCGCCGCCCTGGATCATGCCGGCAACATCAAGCAGGTCACCACCACCGACGGACAGATCCACGACATCGGCCAGTTGAGTCCCACCACTCTTTATGGCGGTGGGCTTTTCAAGATCATCGACGGCCAGATCCACAGGATCTATACCGTCTTTTTCACGGCGCCCTACGGCATGAAGCATGCCTGGTAGGCATCGCGGGCAGGGAATGACCGGTCCCGTTCGAGGCCCCATCCCGGGGATAATCGGAAAATTGTATTTGAAAAGGCTGCCTTTGAGCAGCCTTTTTCATGTTTGTTCCAGACGGGATCCGGCCAAAACCGGCAAACGGATCCCCGGTATTCACTACTTTTTGGAATCAGGCGGATATACAATAGGCGCGGTTTTAATTCAATAGAAGAGACATGCGGTAATTTAACAGATGCCGTCCACGGACTATGGACAAAGAACACACTGGCATCCACTTCATTCGAAGTATCGGCTTATCGATATTGCATAAAAAAATATTCAGGAGCGAATGATCATGGCGAATAAGCAACCGGCCGGCTTGCCCGGCAACTGGCTTCAAATGACCCCGGAGGAAAAAAGGGAATACCGATTAAACCGGTTTCAAAATCCTAAACATGTAAAATTCATCAGCCCGGATGCCGAGAAAGCATACAAAAAAAGGGCCCGGAGGATAGCGGCCGCCTTAAACGTAGAGGAGCCCGACCGCTTGCCGGTCAGCCTGCCCGTGGGCAACCTTCCCTTCAATCTGCATGGGATCCGGATGCACGACGCCATATACGACGTCGAAAAAGGCATCCAGGCCTGCAAGGCGTTCAACGAACAATATTCGGAACAACTGGATCATTTCGCCGCCCCTTTCACGATCCCGGGGAAGGCCCTGGAAATACTCGACTACAAGCTCTATGCCTGGCCGGGGCACGGGCTGTCCGTCGACGCACCCGACTACCAGTATGTCGAAGGCGAGTACATGAAAGTCGAAGAATACGACGACCTGATCCGGGATCCGTCCGATTACTGGTTGAGAACCTATCTGCCCAGGATTTTCGGCGCCTTCGAAGGCTTCCGCATGCTGTCCCCTCTGCCGGACATTCTCGAAATACCCACGGCGCAGCTCATGCCCCTGGCGTTGCCGCAGGTGCGGGAATCGCTGCAGAGGATGATTCACGCCGGGGAAGAGATCCAGAAGAGGAACGAGTTGAGCGCGCGGCTCATGGAATTCGGGCCGGCGCACGGCTTCCCGTCCACGCTGGGCATGATTACCGTGGCGCCTTTCGACGCCATCGGCGATACGCTCCGGGGCACCCGGGGCATCATGATGGACATGTTCCGGCATGCCGACAAGCTCCTGGAAGCCATCGATGTCATGACGGAACTGATCATTCATTCCGTCCTGGACCATCCGAACTTCGCCAATATGCTGACCGTCCTTCTGCCGCTGCACAAGGGAGCGGACGGCTGGATGTCGGAAAAACAGTTCAACACGTTCTACTGGCCGTCCCTGAAGAAGGTAATGGATGCCTTCATCCGCGAGGGACTCATCGCCATGCCGTTCGCGGAGGGAGGCTACAATACGAGATTGGAAACGGTGACGGACTTCCCCAAAGGCAGCGTGGCGTGGTGGCTGGATCAGACCGACATGGCCAAGGCAAAGAAAATCCTGGGAAACAAATTCTGCATCCAGGGGAATGTGCCGTCCTCGCTCGTCGTGACCGGCGATCCCGCGAAAGTCAAACAACACTGCCGCAAACTTATAGAAACATGCGGTCCGGGAGGGGGGTACATCCTTGCCGCCGGATGCATCCCGGACAATCCCAAGCTGGAAAACATCCAGGCCATGCACGCCGCGGCCGTGGAATACGGCGTCTATAAAAAGTAGTTTCCGGACTCCGGTCCTCTATCCGACCTGGGCATGCAGGAATGATTCCTTGCCGGCACGATGAAACGCGAACCGGCGAGACGTGTGTTTAAAGGAAGTCAAAGAAAAGAAATATGATTAAGGCGGACGCGGTTCTGCTGGAGATAAAGAAAAACAGGGTCACCCACGTGGTCGGCGTTCCGGACAACGGTTCGCGCGTTCTTTATCAAAAGCTGTGGGCCGATCCCGACATCCAGGTCCTCCCCGTCACTCGCGAAGGGGAAGCCTTTGCCCTGGCGGCGGGTCTTTTCATCGGCGGGAGAAAACCGATGGTGATCATACAGAACACCGGCTTCTTCGAGTCCGGAGACGCGTTTCGCGGCACCGTCCACAACATGGGAATCCCGTTGGTCATGATTCTCGGCTGGCGCGGCTACGAGACGATGTCCGGAAAAGGCGCCGTCGATACGGCCGCGACCTTTTTCGAGCCGACTCTGAAAGCCTGGGATGTGCCCTACTACGTGATGCGCGCATCTTCGGAGAGCTGCCGGATTTCGGATGCTTTTGCTGAAAGTCACGATCTTTCGCTGCCGGTTGCCGTGATCTATCCGGGAGAGATGGCCTGATGCTCGACAAATATGTCTGCCTGGAAAAACTCTTCTCTCTGCGGCGGGACGAAATCGTCATTACGACGATGAGCGTCGCCGGCCCCTGGGCCCGTCTTTCGGACGGACCGCTCGACTTCGCCATGGTGGAAAGTTCCATGGGCCAGGCGCCCCCATTTGCGCTCGGTCTCGCCCTGGCGCAACCCGACCGTCGCGTCATTGTGCTCAACGGCGACGGCAGCACTTTAATGTGCCTGGGAACCCTGATCACGATCGCGCAGAATCCGCCGGACAATTTCACCATGGTGATTGTCGACAACGGCACTTACGAGGTAACGGGGAATCAGCCGATTCCGGGCGCCGGGCTTGTGAATTTTGAAATCCTTGCCCGGGGCGCCGGGCTGACCCATGTACAGACCATTGAAAACGACAGGGACTTCGACGCCTGTCTTCCGGGCCATTTTAATGGTCCGGGACCCGGGATTTTCATATGGAAAGTTTGCCGCGCAGACGAGCCCGTACCCAGGCCCCGGGCCTACATCCGAGAACGGGCTCACGAGCTTCGAGACGCCCTGTCCGCAGAAAAATGATTTGGGGTGCTCCGGAACCCGCGGGTCCTATCCGCCATCAGGCCGGTACGACAGACGGAAGCATCTTTATTGAAATCCCCGATTCCGGACAAGCCACTATACATAAATTTAATTTTAAGATACCATTCGGCCTTTATGAAATCGTCGATAGAGATGTTTGCAAAAGGAATGACAACGATATCAACAGGAGGGAAACTCCAATGAGAATTTGGATCATCGGATTAAGTCTGATAATGCTGATAGCCGGCTGTACAGGGACGCAGAACGAGGAAACGGCTGCGACAGGGATGCCGGACGAGGATACGGCCGCTGTCCGACAGGATGTTCTGTATTACTGCAACTGCGGACCCGAGTGCACATGCAATACGCTGAGTACCGTTGCCGCGGACTGCACCTGCGGCGAACCGCTGAAATGGGGGCACGTAGTCCGGGTTGAAAACACCGAAGCCCTGATCTGCCAGTGCGAGGATGGCTGTGAGTGTGAAGGTCTGACCGAGGAAGATCCGACTGTATGCAGCTGCGGAGCCCCGATCAAACGGGTCAACATGGCGGGAACGGGGCTCTATTACTGCAACTGCGGAGGATCGTGCACCTGCAATTTCATCTCGGACAAACCGGGGAAGTGCAAGTGCGGCATGGATCTGGTCACAAGCTGATCCTCTTCCCTACAGAGCGTTATGTGAAAAAAGGCAGGACGAACCTTCCTGCCTTTTTTGTTTCTCCGCAAGCAGGATTAGATCGACCGGTCTCGATTCTCCTGAGACCGGTCATCCGTTATCTAAATGGCCTAAACCCGAACACGAAGAGCCTGCTTTTCGCCCCATCCCCCGCTCCTCTTCAGAATATGTACCGGAGGCCGATCTGTATCTGCCGCGACGTGCCTCGGGTGGAGCCGATAGAGCCGGCGGTCGGATTGTAGGACCCGTCCTCAAGGACAGGAACCAGGTCGGGCGCCGCGAAATTAGGATGATTCAACACGTTGAACAATTCCCCCCGGAACTCGAAATTGGAATCGTTTCTGAACGCAAACCGTTTCGACATCGAGACGTCCAGGCCGACGTATCCCGGCAGGATCAGCGTGTTCCGGCCCAGGTTGCCCGCAAAGCCCGCGGGCTGCAGCACGAATGCCGTCGGATCGTAATACATGTCCGGCCCTCCGAGTACCGGGCTGTTGGACATGCCCGGTCTCAGGTCCGGACGATCGGCAATGTCCCTGTTGTGCAGATTTCTGGAGCGGTTGAAATCCAGGGTGATGGTCGCGGGAGACCCGTCCATCAGGCTCAGTATCGTGTTGAATTTCCACCCTCCCGCGAGCTTTTCGATCCATCCCCCTGGCTGGAGCGCAACCCTTCTTCCGGGCCCGAACGGCAGTTCATACGACAGGTTCACACTCAGGTTCCGGCGCACGTCGAAGGAGGAAAGAGCCCACTCCGCGTCCAGGTCCTGTTCATTCTGGCGGGTGAAAATATTTCCCACTCCGCCCAGTTCCGAACCGGACTGCCCGGATCCGTTGTCCATCGCCTTGCTGAAGGTGAAGCTTCCCTGGACTGCGAAACCGGCGGAATACCTCTTCTCCACCCGAAGCTGGAAGGCGTTGTAGTTCGCGCTGGCATCCATGGTCAGATAACGAATATATTCAAAAGCCGGATTCGGCCTGGGCAACCCCTCTTCCCAGTAATACCTGCCGTCCACGATAGTGCCCACCGCGCAGTTCGGGCAACGGACGCTTCCCAGGTGCAGGCTTCGGGACCCCTGGTACCCGAACGTCACCACGAGGTCGGGAAAGATCTGTCGCTGCATTATCAGGTTCCACTGATAGGTCACCGGTATCTTGGGATTCGGTTCCATCACGGTGGGACTCAAAGGCGGAATCGTTACATCTCCTCCGAGCGGGTAGGGCCAGGGCGGACGGCTCACGACGACATCCGTTACGAACGGGGGCGTGCCGCGCGCGTTCGCGTAATTATTCTCCCGGNNCGGGGGGCGAATCCTTTCAGGGTGTTCCGCACGACGAACAGGGGGTTGCCGACGGTAAATTCCGTGGAGGTGTACACATCCTCCAGCGTCGCGACCCGTCCGTCCGCCTCGGTCACTTCCGGCATGACTTCCCAGCGCAATCCCAGGTTCAGGGTCAGCCGTGGATGCACGCGCCAGTCGTCGTGGATAAAGAAAGCCCCGTACCACCTTCGAAAATC
>DKBB01000263.1 GCA_002451015.1 Acidobacteria bacterium UBA6911 | reverse complement strand
GAATTATGATCGTCTGGTTATAAACCTGGGATTCCGTTACGACAATCGGCGCCTGGAGGTACCCGCGAATCCCGACCGAAACATTCCGGAAGACTTCATTAAAAGCTATACACCCGTGACAGGATCCCTGGGCGTCATCTTCAGATACACCCAGGATCTTTCCTTAGGATTGAGCTACAGCAGGGGGTGGCGCAATCCATCCGAGTACGAACTTTTTGCCGAAGGCCCTCATGATGGAGCCCTTCTTTACGAAAGGGGAAATCCATTACTCAAAGAAGAAACGAACCAAAACCTGGAATTTACGCTTCGCCTGGAAGAAAGACGGGTACGGGGATTTCTTTCCCTGTTCTACAACGCGTATGACGACTATATCTACCAGAAACTCACCGGAGAAATGGAGGACGGGCTTCCCGTCGGTGTCTTCGATCAGTCCGACGCAACTATTAAAGGTTTCGAAGGACAGTTGTCCGTGGACACGGCTTCCTGGCTGACCCTGAGCATTGCGGGCGACGCCCTTCGGTCAGAAAACCAGGCAACGGGAACCCATCTGCCGTTCTCGCCACCGGATCGATTCATTATTGGCGCCCATTTTCACGGGTCCCCTTCAAAGGATTGGATCCACCCTTACGTGGAGGTCAGGGCAACCGTTACGGGGGAAGGAAAGATCTCCGGAATAGACGAACCGTTTCCACTGGACACAGAAAGTTATGCGCTATTAGATCTTGGGGCCGGCATTCAGCGTCACTTTGATGCGGGCATCCTTGCTTTCGATCTCTGGATCAGCAACGCCACCAACCGGTCCTATAAAAATTTTCTGGACACTTACAAACTGTATGCACTGAGTCCCGGCAGAAATATCCGGGCCACCTTGCGGTTCTTATTTTAACGACTCATCAAATTGAGGGAGACACACCATGGCAAGAATTTACCTACTCACTGTTGCGATCTTCTGCCTCTGCGCCTGCACAACTGGACAGGCTCCTGAAACAGTCACCAGGGACGGGATGTTTATCCACATCACGGCAGGCATCGACAACCCGCACCGGGTGGCCATGGCGTTGAACATGGCAACCATCATGTCGGAAGATAAAGATGTGATCCTTTATTTCGACATTAAAGGCATTGAGGTTGTTTTAAAGGAATCACCCAATATCACCTATGCTCAATTCCCCGGATCGAAGGAGCAACTGGCCACCCTGGTGGGGAAAGGCATTACAATCGCGGCCTGTCCCGGGTGTCTGAAAGCCGCGGGTAAAACGGAGTCCGACCTTTCGGAAGGAGTCACCGTCGCCGAAAAAGCCGGTTTCTACAACTTCACCAAAGGCCGGTTCCTGACGCTGGATTACTGATGTTTCCCGTAAAAAATCTTGAATGGGAAACGAGCTACCCATAAATGCCCTTTACGACCCTCTGTGCGGCACAAAGCCACGCATCCCCGGGCGTGGGCGGTTAATCCAGCCCCCAGCTTTTAAAGAGGTCTTTATAGAAATCGGGTCTTTCGAAATCCGGCTGCATAAACATGTGATGATCCCGGTATGAAAAAGGCCCATGCTCGTTTTTCCGGACATTGGCCATCATCGCAGGCATTTTTTCACCGGGAATGGAGAACATCATGTCCCCTTCCTCGGTTAGAGCCCGCTGGTACTCGCCGGGATCCGGAACAACCACATAAAACTGTTTGGTTTTCATCGGAGCAACCACCGACCAGCCGCAGGAGGGCGGGAAGAAATGCCCGCTCACGGAAGGAACATCCGCGACCGGCATTGTCAGCAGCAGTCCCCTCAACTGTGCCGGATTCGAATACACAATGACCACATCCGGGGGGAAATTGGCGTTTTTCAAAGGCGCCGTAACGATGCCGACATATTTCCCCTGCTCAAAACAGTCGTAGGGATGGGTCCATTTTTCAATGGATTCCGGCCGGTCCACCATTCCATAAGCCATAGGAGCGGTCGGACACCAGTGATCCTCCTTCAACATGGCCACGGTCGTCCCTTCCCGTCGTGACATGGCAAAAGCCTGGCATTGTGCCAGATGATATCCGCGGTCTTTCTTGGGTCTTACGGCCCCTTCAGGAATGTCGGCTTCCTTTTCCAGCATTTTCACGGCAATGGGGGAAGTCCGCAGCATCAGCTGCCTTTCCAGGTCTTCACCATACTTGTTGAATTCGCTTAAATCCGCCATTTGATTTCCCTCCTGTCGGTCGGATGAAGATTCCGTGTCTGTTGCAGCAACGAGTTTTCCTGCGGCTCCCGCCATTGCAGTCCCAAGTCCCAGGCTTATCGCCTCGCGCCTGGATAATTTTTCTTTCATTGGGAAAACCTCCTTGTTTCTCAGTCAGCCCTCGAGTGACTGTCGGATCCAGTCACCATCACAGGCCGCCGGTGTGTTTCGAGCATATCACAATCAGTATCCTGATAACTTTAAGCAAATACTCTGCCAGAAATCGGGGGCAATGGTTTGATTTTATTCTTTCACACAGGTAATACTTTTTTAAGAGCATGGCTATTTGAAATTGCTTGACACCGAAAGCGCGGTTCCAATAGTCTCGCCGGAATTACAGTTCCCAAGTAGTTTCCCGGTGCAAGTGGAAAACAGGCCGGAGAACAGGGAACTGCAGGTTAAGACGTGGAAAGGGAAGAATATATGAAAACGAGTCGCATTTTCATGGCACTGGCATTTCTGTACGCCTGTACCATTGTTCAACTGACCGTGACAATGGGACAAGCTCCCGTCAGTACCGCCACTCCGGCACCGGACCATATCACACTTACATGGACTGGAGATCCCGCGACCACAATGACCGTTACGTGGAGAACGGATACAACCGTCACATCCGGATTCGTCCGATACGGGAAGGGAACGGATCCGGGGAACGATGCCCAACAGGCAGAAGCGCAGGCTCGCGCATTTACCAGCGATCTCGGAACCTCCCATATTTTTTCCGCGACTCTTACGGACCTGTCCCCGAATTCACAGTATTCCTACAGGGTCGGCGACGGAACCCACTGGAGCGAACAACACACCTTTACAACGGCCGATCCTGAAGCGAACACCTTCAAATTCCTGGTATTCGGCGACAGTCAAAGTCCCGTAACCGGAAGCGATCCTTACGGCATATGGCGCGAAACAATCCAAAACGCTTTCAAGGCGAATCCGGATGCGGATTTTTTCGTCAATGTAGGGGATCTTGTCGACTTCGGACAGGTTGAGGCGCATTGGGACGCATGGTTCGCGGCGGTAGAAGGCGTCATCGACACCATCCCGGCAATGCCGTTATCCGGGAATCATGAATCCTACGGATCGCGGGACACCTGGAAACCCGAATTCTTCACAGCCCATTTCACCCTGCCCAGGAACGGCCCCTTTGGCCTGAAAGAGCAGGCGTATTCCTATGATTTCGGACCGGTTCACCTGGTCGCACTCGACAGCCAGGGGTTTGAGCAGAGGAGATACGGCGATATCCTTTCGATCCAGCAGTCCTGGCTGGAGTCTGATTTAACAACAAGCCATAAGCAATGGAATATCGCCTTTTTTCATCGGGCGCCGTACGGAGTCAAGTTGAATCGGGATGAAGCGGAAGTCCGGAATGCCTTCTGCCCGATACTGGAAAAGCACCATGTAGACCTTGTCTTCAACGCTCACGATCACGGCATCAAGAGGACCCATCCGATCAAAAGCGGCATTGCCAAGGAGAAGCCCTCGGAAGGCACCATTTACTATGTTACCGGACGAAGCGGAATAAAAACTTACGAGGATATAGAAGAAGGGGAGCACAGCGCATTCTTTTATGCGCCGCTGGAGCAGCCCAATTACTTCGTCGTCGAGGGAACGGATCAAAAAATAACCGTTAAAACCGTCTTACAGGACGGCACGATCATCGACTCGTTGACTATAGAAAAGCCGAAAGCCGATACCTTCATGGGCATACCGGTTCAATTTTAATATCATTTACTCTAGCAACCCGTGGTAAGTCGGAACAGTCAACTCGACTGCGCGGTCGCCTTCTCATAGGGCCACATTGCGATACCGCCGTCCAGCACCTTGACATCCCTGAAACCGGCGCCTTTGAGAATCAGTGCCGCCTCATACCCGCGCAATGATATTTGGCAATACGCAATTATCTCTCTGTCACTGGGAATTTCATCCAGCCTTTTGCGGAGGGCACCCAGCGGTATCAACGTCGAACTCGGAAGACGGACCTGGTCATATTCCTGTGGAGAACGGACATCCAGAAAGAAAAAATCCTCCCCGTCCTGTATCTTGCGATAAACCTGCTCCGCGGAGATCCCGGTCATCAATCCGTCCCGCTTATTGCGGGCGACATTGGCAGCAGTAATGAGATTATCCAGTGCAGGAGAATAGTGCGGTGCATAGCAAAGATCCAGATGCGCTACATCATCCAGGGTCAACGAAGAGGAAATGGCGGTTGCGGCTACATCAACTCTTTTCGCTGCTTCACCGGGCCCAGTAACCTGGACCCCCAGCACCCGTCCCGTTTTTCGGTCGGCTACGATTTTCATAAGAAGCACTTTAGCCTGAGGCATGTAATGGGCCCGATCCGGTCCCGGAGCCATGGCCGTAATTACATCCCAACCTTTGGAAACGGCATCGCGCTCAGTCAGGCCGGTTCGGGCGACGCTGTATTCAAACACCTTACAAACCGAACTGCTTACCACCCCGGGAAATGCTTCATCGCCACCGCAGATATTGATCGCGACCACCCTTCCCTGCTTGTTGGCCGTGGATCCGAGGGGCGTATAACACGGAAGTCCGGTTATGCGGTCCACGCACTCTACGCAATCACCGGCTGCATAGATATCGGGGTCCGAGGTACGCATATGGTCGTCCACCCGGATGGCCCCGGTTCTATCCCCCAGAGCGAGCCCTGACTGACGCGCCAGGGTCGTTTCCGGACGTACTCCGACAGCCAGGATAACCATATCAGCCTGGATATCCCCTTTATCGGTACATACGTGGGTTATACGATCGTCGGATTCCCCCCTGCATTCCAGAGCGGTCACCCGGGAACCGGTCAGCACGCGAACCCCGTTTGCTTCCATATGCTGCTCAACGAGACGTGCGATTTCCGGGTCCAGTATATTGAGTATTTGAGGAAGCATTTCCACCACAGTCACGCGGCAACCGTGCGTCGCCAGCGCTTCAGTTGCCTCCACTCCGATAAGCCCGCCTCCGACAATCACGACGTCCTTGGCCTTATGCTCCGCCAGAATTGTTTTGATTCCTTCCGCATCGTGAACCCCGTGAAGTGTGAAAACGTTGCTCTTGTCCACGCCCGGGACTGGAGGGATTACAGGGTTCGCACCCGTAGCCAGTACGAGTTTATCGTACTCAATCCAGGATTCACTTCCACTGTCCCGCGCTTTTACAAGAACGCGTTTATTGGATCGATCGATTTCCAGAACCTCGGTACGATTTCTTACCTGCAGGTTTTTAACATTCAGAAAAAACGTCGCATCCCGTACCACTCCCGCAGGAGTCTCCATCAACTGGCTTTGCTCCTTTACTTCTCCGGAAATGTAGTAGGGTAGGCCGCATCCGGCATAGGACAGAAACATACCCTTTTCTACGATTGTGACCTCGGCATCCGAATTCATACGAATGATCCTGGACGCGGCTTTCGGGCCTGCAGCCACTCCGCCTACAATAACTACCTTCACATTGCCTCCTTATCCCTATTTCAAAACAAGCCGGTGCTGCCCCGGCGGGCGTTTTTAAAAACTTCCCCTAAAATTCCATCCATTTCTAACTTTCCACTTATCCTACTCACAGTCAACATTCCCGTCGCAGTTTTTCGCATCGCCGGTCCCGTCTCCAACAGGTTGGCACCGAAGTGTCGAACCAACAGGCGCAATCTGAATTCCCTACACTCCATGAGTCCTGCCCCTATATAAAAAAGCCCGGATGCGCCGCTGATCTTCCGGGAATTTTCCCTGTGGCATTCCGGGCATTGTGATGCACGTGTCTCGTTCATCCTGCGCCGCATTTCAAAAACTTGAACGCAGCTATCGCTCTCTATCCATACGTGGCATTATCCCCCCAACCGAAAAAAACTCTACCTTTTAACTCTCCTGTTCATGTAATGCCGGGATCTTTTTCGGCGACCGCACCCGGGCATTAACATCGCCCCTCTCTCTATTCGCCCGTCAAGAAACGCAGCGATGACATCTTCCATATGCCCACAAATGTGAGGAATAGTTTTAATCCCGGCCGAATCCAGTGCCGTTTGCTGTGCGTGAGAAATCATTCCGCAGATCAACAAATTCACTCCCAGGCTTGGAAGCGCTCGAGCCCGTTCGAACGGACTGCGCATGAGGAGCGATTCTTCCTGTCGCGATTTTTCCTTGCCCTCGGAAATATCGACGATAAGAATTCTGCTCGCCTCATCGAAGACGGGCGAGACACGTCCCTGCCATAACGGAATCGCGACTTTCATATTTACAGCCAGTGTCTGTTTATCAAGCAGATGACCGAATAATTTAAGGTTTATACCTTCCGATTCCGGTTAAGACGCCCGCCGGGCCATCTTCGGTGCATCAGCCGCCGGGGCGATTTTGACGATTCGCTGCGATACGGAGTCGAACAGATCCCCCGGGCAGCTTTCAATTTCTCCTCGATCGCATAAAGCCGAAACCGCCGGGTCAATAGGCAGGCACCCCAGAAAAGTCATGTTGAGTTGACGTGCCATAGCTTCAGAATCGCTGGGACCGAAAATCCTGTGGTGCACTCCGGTATCGGGACACACGAAATAACTCATATTTTCCACCAGGCCCAATATTGGAATTCCAACCTGCCGTATCATTCCGGCGGCTTTGCGCACGACCATTGCAGCCAGGCTCTGCGGTGACGTCACCAATACGACGCCGCTCATCGGCAGCGACTGCAATACCGTCAGAGAAGCGTCCGAGGTTCCGGGCGGCAGATCCACTAACAGGTAATCCAGGTCCCCCCAGAGCACATCGCTCCAGAACTGCCGGATGGTATTGCTGATCAAAGGTCCGCGCCATATCACAGCCTGGTCTTCACTCTCCAGAAAAAGATTGATGGATATGACTGAAATACCCGTACGTGTTTTGACCGGCAGCATTACTTTTGGGCTGAAATCAAGCAGGGCTCCTTCAGGCAGGAACATCTTGGGAATGCTGGGGCCTGTGATGTCCGCATCCAGCACACCCACCCGGTAACCAAAGCGGCGCAAACTGCCGGCCAGGAGCCCGGTTACAAGAGATTTCCCGACGCCTCCCTTACCGCTCATGATTGCGATCACATGTTTCACATTATTGAATCGTTCCGCTTCACCCTTCAAACCAGCCTCCTTCTGCCGGGAGGCTTTTTCCGCCGGAGCCATCTCCGCCAAAAAGATTTCCACCGCTTGAATACCGTCCACGGATTGGACCGCCGACTTCGCATCGCACACGATTTTGTCTTTGAACCGATGTGAGAGGCTGCTCATAGCCAAGGTAAAAGATACTGTATCCGCATTAACTTTCAGATTGCGGACCATTCCAAGCTCAATAATATTTTTATTATTTTCGGGATCCCGAACCTTGGACAACAATTTTCTGATTTGTTTTTCAGTAGCCATTTTCACATTCCTTCCGATAGGCCATCGTTTTCTTAAACTGCCAGCACGCGTAGATAAAGGCAAGGATCGTGCCAGCCTTCCTGGCAGGCGATCATGAAGGTCCGACACGCTCCGTTTTTGTGGGAATTTCGTTATAAATTCGTGAAAGGCACGCCCCTTCACAGGATGAGGAAAGCGACAAGTTTGCAAATTGCCACAGATAAATCAAAGAATGTATTGCGCTTTGCAACAAATTTCTTTTCATGAAACAACCGGGTCCAAATTTTCAGCCGTATACCAGGTGAATACAAGGCTTTATTCAACCTGGCACGAAACCTGCTTAATTCCTTATTGCGAAGATCGCATTTCCCGGTTACTACCCGCATGCACCGAGAGAATTCGGCTGCGATGCGGTGGTAGAGGGTGCTAATGCAGGAACATTAAACTACGGCGCCTATACCGGTATTCGGAAGATCAACTCCGGCAGGGAAATGTAGAAGCTTTGCCGCGCCAATTTGGATTCCGGGACGAAGCTTGGTCCCGGAATCCATTAAGGAAAGTACAGGACAAAACAATGAAAAGAAGAGCACAAAGAGGGGTCGGCCGGATATTTCAAGGCAGATCCGGACAGGACAATTCAGATATTCAGAGTGTTCCCGGAGGCAACTGCCTGTGCCCGAAGTGTCATTACACTGAACCGCATTCACCCGGAATGCCGTGCAGGAACAAGCAGTGCCCGCAATGTGGGACCCGCATGATACGGGAATGACGACATATGCGCTCGACATCGGCACTTCGATTTCCTCCCTGTTGCAGGGCGAATCGGATCAACTGTTATCCGCGTTCTCTACATTCCCCGATACAACCGGCGGGCAGGACAACATTGAAATCAAAGACTACAGGATGGAGCAATAATGAAAATCTCAATTAGTTCCCAGGGATCGAGCCCGGATTCGGCAGTGGATCCCCGCTTCGGCAGGGCAGCACAATTCCTTATTTATGATACCAATACCTACTCCTATGAAGTGGTTTCCAACTCACAAAGCCTGGATGCAGCACAGGGAGCGGGAATCAAGGCGGCGGAAACCATATCCAAACATGGGGCCCGGATATTGATCACGGGACATTGCGGGCCCAAGGCTTTCAGCACCCTGAAAGCCGCCGGTATCGAAGTTTTTACTGGTGCGGAAGGATTATCCGTTTCCCAGGCCGTGGACAAATACCGGTCCGGTCAGCTCAATGCAACGAATTCTTCTGACGTGACAGGGCACTGGAAATGATTCTGGCGGTTGCTTCCGGCAAAGGCGGTACAGGCAAAACTACAGTCGCGTTAAACCTCGCTGCGGTTCAACAGGGAGCGGTGCATTTGCTGGACTGTGATGTGGAAGAACCCAATTGTCACATCTTTCTGAATCCGGAGATCGACTCTACCGAGCGTTTCACTCTCCCGTTCCCCAGAGTCGACGATAAGAGATGCAACGGTTGCGGCGAATGCAGCCGGATATGCCGATACAACGCCATCGTTTCATTGAAATCGAAACCGTTCGTTTTCCCGGAGCTGTGCCATGGGTGTGGCGGATGTGTCGAAGTCTGTCCGGAAAAAGCCATTACTGAAGGCAGAAGAGAAATAGGCACGATCAATATCGGGACCCGGGATCACATTGAATTCGTTCAGGGCATCCTGGATGTCGGCCAGTCGCTGTCCCCTCCTTTAATACGCGCGATCAAGCAGCATACAAGCATAAACGGCATGACTGTAATTGACTGTCCGCCCGGGACCTCATGCCCGGTTATCGCAGCGGTCAATAAGAGTGACTATGTGGTGCTGGTTTCGGAGTCTTCTCCTTTCGGACTGCACGACCTGGAACTGGCAGTGGAAACTATGCGCACGCTGGATCTTAATTTCGGCGTTGTGATTAACCGGGTCAGTTCTCTGGACCACAGCGTTGCCGATTTCTGCCGAAAAGAACAGATACCGATTTTGCTGGAAATCCCGGATGACCGCAAAGCGGCGGAAGCATATTCACAGGGACGACTGTTGGTCGACTCGGTTCCCGGCTTCGAGGAATTGTTCAAGAGCCTTGACGAGCACATTCTATCGGAATCCCGTCCATGCAGGCCATCGATGCCAAAAACCAGCGGGGATCCCGAGGGCATAGCATGAAAGAAATGGTGGTCATAAGCGGCAAGGGAGGCACGGGGAAAACGAGCCTGACCGCTTCATTCGCTTCCCTGAACGGCACATCCGTAATTGCGGACTGCGATGTCGATGCCTCGGATCTGCACCTCGTTCTGTCCCCCGTGACTGAAAGACTGGAAAATTTTAAGAGCGGTCATGAAGCGGTGATACGAAAAGACGACTGCACGGCCTGTGGCGTCTGCAAAGAAAAATGCCGTTTTCATGCAGTCCACGAAACTCGCCGCTACGGGCGACAGTCCCTTTTTACGATTGATCCTTTTTCCTGCGAAGGCTGCGGCGTCTGTGTCCATTTCTGCCCTGAAGAGGCCATCGACTTTCCGGAGCGGACTTGTGGCCAATGGCTGGTCTCTGAGACCCGCTACGGCCCCATGGTGCATGCGCGCCTGGCAATAGGCGCGGAGAATTCCGGCAAACTTGTCAGCACGGTTAAGAACGAAGCCCGCCAAATTTCGGGAAAAAGAAAAATCCCTTGGATAATCGTCGATGGTCCTCCAGGTATTGCATGTCCCGTGATCGCATCCCTTACAGGAGCATCCCTGGCTTTCGTGGTCGTAGAACCGACTCTGTCGGGCGTTCACGACATGGAAAGGGTCCTTTCACTGACGAAACACTTCAATATTCCAACTCTCGTATGCGTCAACAAGTGGGATCTCAACCCCCGTCTTGCCGGCGAAATCGAACGGGACGCCCTGTCGGCCGGCGCCTCGTTCGCCGGCAAGATCGGGTTCGACCGTTCGGTGACCGCCGCGCAAATCAAGGGGATTCCGGTTGTGGAATACGGCGGAGCGGCGGCACGGGACATCCGTAAAATCTGGCAGAATATTCAACAACAAATGGAATCGATAGAAGCAGCTTCGGTGATACAGGTCTAACCCGTATCCCCCTGCACTCTACGGACAAGAAACGACGGCCCGTTGTTTGAACAGGCATTTCGAGGGGAACCGGGAAAATGCCGGCGATACGATGATTGTTCTTTATATTCTTAGCTTTACACTTCTCGGATCTATCTGCTCGGTGGGACTGGCAGCCTTTCTGCTTCTATTCAGGAAGCGCCAGATACATATGCTTACTTCCGCCTTGATCCCTTATGCAATCGGGACTCTTCTGGGAGCGGCATTTTTCGGGATGATTCCCCAGGCGCAGGAACAGTTAACCGGCAAAAGTATTTACCCGTTCGTTCTAGGAGGATTGATACTCTTTTTCATGCTTGAAAAGTTCGCCCTGTGGCGGCACTGCCATGAAGAGCCCTGCGATATCCATACGCGGGCAGGAACACTGATACTGTTCGGGGATTCCCTCCACAATTTTGTGGACGGGATAGCTATCGCAGTCGCCTTTACAAGTTCGATATCACTCGGAATCACGACATCGGTAGCCGTCATCGCCCACGAGGTTCCACAGGAAATCGGCGATTTCGCAATACTGCTCGAGAGCGGCTATTCAAAATCAAAAGCCCTTTTATTCAATACGATCTCCAGCCTTACAGCTGTCACGGGAGCCTTGGCGACCTACCTGCTTATGCCATTTCTCCTGTCATCCGTCCCCTATTTTCTGTCCATCTCCGCATCCGGTTTCATCTATATTGCCCTGGCGGACCTCATCCCCGGGCGCAGAGCTTCGGGAGGTCCGGGAAGTCTTGCATGGGAACTGCTCCTGATTGCGTTGGGAATCGGAACTATCGTACTTTTTCATCACGACTAGCCCGCAATCCCCCCACGAGATCCATTAAATCATTGGTCCGATGCCGTGGACTCAAGATCATTCAGCCTGCTTTGGATTTGGTCCAACTCTGATTTGAGTACCTCCATCCGGTTTTTGAGCACCTGCTTCTCCATACCGGGATCCGGATTCGGCCCCTGTCCGAAATACCGGCCGAAGCGCATCCAACCCGGCAGACCGGAATCACGGAACATACTCCTCAGACCGAAGCCTCTTCCGCGGTTGCCGAATCCCCTGTTTTGGCCAAAGCCCCGTCCGTATCTCATACCGGCAACTCGACCGAAGCCACCGCCGATAAACCGATTCATGAAACCGGGCGCATCATAATTTGCGCAGTATCCTGCTGCGCGCCCGCTTCTCGGGCCCATACCCCCAGGCCCGGATCTGTCTCCTCTTGGCATTTTTACTTACTCCTTCGCATTGATTAAAAATTTAATATTCAAAATTCCTTTCTGAATACTTTCTTATTTTTGTTGCAAATTCAGTTCCAATGGGCTTGCATACAGCGAATAATCAATCAAACGGTGCAATCAGGGCACTTAGAAGACACTTTAGCCCAGTGCCGCATATCCTACGGTTGCAAAATGCCACAACATCAATTTCTAAAGCCGCCCATTCCTATTGCTGGCTGTTTCCCAAATGTCGGCGGGATGGCGGCCTGCCGGGCAACTTGTACGCCGATCTGTCCACCGACCTGTCCGCTGAAACGCGGCCGAATCTCTGCCTCGGCTAGGCGAAGGCGGAATACTGGCACGTCAGTTGCTGATAGTTTCTGTCGTAAATTTTATTCAAAAGTTGCATGATGTAGCGACAGGGGGAGACAGGAATAGCATGAAAAACAAAAACACCCGTACCATCGAACAGGTCTATCGAAGTGCAGTCAGCGGGCTGTACGCCAGGTTGAGAAGCAATTATGATTTCATATATCGAAAATTCGGAGACGACGGACTCAAACTGATTGCGGACATGAGCCGTGAATACGGTCTCAGTGTTGCCGAAAGAGCGAAATCCAGACTGGAGAAAACCGATCTGGAATCCGTTGCAGGGTACCTGCTTCGCATTTTCGATACTGTCGCCCGCGGCCAAGACCTGGTTTCCACGGTTGAGGAAAGCAAAGACCGCATTATCGTTCGGGTCAACCGGTGCCCCCTCGATTTCGACAATCCGGACATGTGCCAGGCGCATACAACCATGGAGCGGACCGTCGTTGAAACACTGAATCCCCGCCTGACATACAGGATCGGCAAGTCCTTACCTGCGGGGGACGGATGCTGCGAACATATAATTGAAGTAAAAAAGTAGAGTCGTTGAAAAGGAAAGGGCAGACTATGGTGGATACTCCGACACTCGAATCAAAGCTGCGGGAACTGGTGGAAAGGAAATGGGATCTTGACGCAATCGAAAGCCGCTGCAAAGACCTTATGGCAAACGGAATCCCGTCGAAGGCATTGAACCGGGATGTACTGACATTCAACCGCATGGAAATCCTTGAGCGCGTACAGCGCAGGGCGGAGGAATACAACTATGTCTTGAGAAATTGCGCTAAAAGCACCGCCCTGGCACTTATGGAAGAATTCGGTCTCGGCAACTTGGCAACAGTCCAGGCCCTGTCCCCGTTTCCGGGATTCGGCGGCACCGGCTGGATGTGCGGTGCCGTCACCGGCAGCCTGATAAGTTTCGGACTCCTATTCGGCAGCAACGACCTTTTGAATGAAGAAGGCGTGCGTGCCAGCATCGGGATTACCCGCCAGTTCATGCCCCGATTTGAAAAGGAAGTCGGTGCGGTAACGTGTCCCAAAATCCAGGAAAATGTGGTTTTTGGCCGATACATGGATCCTGCGGCAAGTCCGGAAAACATGCAGGCATTCGAACAGGCCAAGGGCTTCGAAAAGTGCAGCCTCGTCCCCGGAATCGGCGTGCGCATCGCGGCTGAAATTATTATTGAAAATCTGCAGGAATAAGGAAATTCTGCGAACGCAGGATTTGAGTTTTCCGCTTTCATTCTCAAAACCTGCTCCTGTTTTAGAGAAAAATCATATTCCAACCGTTGGAACATTGAATCCCCTCATAGAATTGCACTTTAAGTGGTTTTGGATGCAATTTCATTGCATTCTGCAATGAACACACTACGCCTGCTTCATGCTGCCTCCCCCTATCGGATTTATTATCAACAGCTTTGCCAGATTTTCGCTATGGCACGGTCAGTGCATCCAGTTTCAATGTTGAAACGTCGGAAATAAAGGGATCGACACGGTCCGGGAAAAGGCTTTTTAGAACAGATCAATGGTGGACATGAATAATTCCTTTAGCCCGCACACGAAATGGAAACGAATATCGAACGGAAAGACTCAATACATGAAACAGATGAAGACCGAACTGGATAAAAGATTTCTGGAAACTATCCTCGGATCCGTGGCGGACGGGGTTTTTACCGTCGACCAGAACTGGCGCGTAACGTCTTTTAACAGGGCCGCCGAGCGTATAACAGGAATTTCGGCGATGGAGGCAATCGGCAAGAAATGCCGCGATGTATTTCACGCCGATGTCTGCGAGCAAAGGTGCGCCCTCCAGAGGACACTGGAGTCGGGACGCGAGAACATCGACGTTCCCGCAAGGATTCTCAACAACAAGGGACATTCCGTTCCAATCAGTTTGAGCACTGCCCTGCTTAAAGACTCGGGCGGCAACCTTTTAGGCGCGGTTGAGACCTTTCGGGACCTTTCGGCACTCGAACAGCTTCGCAGGGAAATCTCACAGCAGTACACTTTTGAAGACATCGTCGGCAAAAGCAAGGGGATGCGCAAAATATTCGCCATTCTTCCCGATATCGCGGAAAGCGATGCGACCGTATTAATTGAAGGTCCGAGCGGATCCGGCAAGGAACTACTGGCACGGGCCGTGCACAGTTTCAGCCTCAGGCGGCGCAAACCGCTCGTTGCCGTCAACTGCGGGGCGCTTCCGGAATCACTTTTCGAATCCGAGTTGTTCGGCTACGCTCAGGGGGCTTTTACAGACGCCAAACGCAATAAAGCCGGCCGCCTGGCCCTGGCCGAGGGCGGCACATTATTCCTGGATGAAGTATCCGAACTGTCGCCCGCCACACAGGTCAAATTGCTCCGCGTGCTTCAGGAACGGGAATACGAACCGCTGGGTTCGGTGAAATCCGTCCGCAGCAACGTGCGCGTGGTCGCAGCGACAAATTCAAGACTGGCGGAACTCGTCAGCAGCGGCAGGTTCAGGGACGATCTTTATTTTCGTCTTGCGGTAGTGCGCCTCTCAGTTCCATCCTTGAACGAACGCAGGGAAGACATCCCCTATCTTGTGGACCATTTCATAGCCAAGTTCAATGCCAAACGGGGCAAGAACATCTCCGGGGCGACGCCGGAATGCATGGAGCGGATCATGCGGCATGCATTTACCGGCAACGTAAGGGAATTGGAAAATCTTATTGAGTACGCCTTCGTCCTCTGCCATGATCCGCAGATCGGCGTTCGCCATCTCCCCGAAGAATTCCAAAATCTTCCACCGGCACCTGTCGAATCAACGCCCTCAAAAACCATATCGCGACTCAAGTGGGCCGAAGCCGATGCCGTCCAGACGGCATTGCGCCGCAACAACTATGACTTAATACGGACAGCACTGGATCTCAAAGTGAGCAGGACAACCCTCTGGCGCAAGATGAAACGTTACTCGATTGAAAAACCGGGAACGAATATTTAATTCCATTATGTTCGCAAGAAAAAAGCTTCGTGCCGCTATTGGAATCCTTATTCCCATGTGGACATATCCAAATTTCTTTCATTTGTCCGGTTGCACTTCAGAGACACGGCCGACGGTTGCAGAACTGAAACATTGAAACAGCACCTGTTTCAATTCTGTTATGCCTGCCGCTATCGGGAAAGCCGTCGATACTCCCTATCCCTATTATTAAAAGCCCATTACAGATTTCACTTTCATTGGCACCGTATTTGCACTGTATGCAGGCCGAAGGGGAAAGTACATGAAAGTGGCAATTCCACATCATGAAGGGGAAGTGACACCCTGTTTCGAATATTCGTCAAGTATCACAATATACGAAATTCGTAATAACAGGGTGTTTGCCCAGGATGATTTCACCCTCAGGAGTGAAGAGGAATTCGATCGTATCCGGCTCCTGCGGGACCAGGAAGTTTCGGTCCTGATCTGCAGCGGAATCCTGGACGCCCATGAGGGACTCCTGACGGCTTCGGGCATCCGTGTCATTTCCTGGGTTTCCGGGAAAACAACCGATGTTCTGCATCGCTTCCTCCAGGACAAGCTGGCACCCGGGTCGGATCGACCCGGAACGCCGGCAACCGGATCCGCCGAGACGTTATAAGAAGGGATCACCGATTCATGAACGTACAAAGCAAGTACAGCTACTATGTTGAGGACAGTTCGCAAATTGAGGAAAACCGGGCTGGAAAGTTTCTGGAGGCATTTGCAGCCGTTCTCGAACATTCCAACTATGCGCTGCCACTGGACGTGTATGCGCGAATTTCCACAAAGTGCAGCCGTTGCGCCGCCGCCTGTCAACTGCATCAGTCAACCGGAGAAGACCGGGATATACCCTGCCACCGCTCCGAACTGTTGCTTCGCATTTACCGTCGCTATTTTACACATGCCGGGATTCTGCTAGCCAGGCTGGGAAGCGGTTTCACCCTCACCGATGATTACCTGGACGAAATGGCGGAGTCATTTTATCGCTGTACGGCCTGCCGACGCTGCAAATCCACCTGCCCCATGGGAATTGACCATGGATTGATCACCCATTTATCACGCTGGCTGCTGGCGGAAATCAACGTGATACCCAAAGCCCTTCTCGTAGCGGTGCGAGAGCAACTCGACGGTGTGGGCAATACTTCCGCTATTCCGGTCCCGGCGCTCCGGGACACCTGTGAGTTTTTGGAGGAAGAACTTGAAGAACTCTATCAGGTGAAGGCCAAATTCCCTATTGATGTTGCAGGGGCAGAATACGTTTTCTTTCCTGCAGTCTCCGACTACCTGCTCGAAGCGGATACGCTCATGGGAAACGCGGCGGTCATGCACGTCACGGGCGGCTCATGGACGATCGGAAGCGGCAACTATGACGGTATCAACTACGGACTTTTTTACAGTGACCGCATGATGGAGCGGATCGTGAATAACGTAACCGGGGAGGTTCGCCGTCTACGGGGCAAGAAAGTCCTAGTGGGCGAATGCGGCCATGCGACGCGCAGTGCGTGGTTCATCCCGACCTTCTGCGGCCCGGATGCCCCCCCTGTCGTAAACTGCATGCAGTATACCTGGGCTCAGCTTGAAGCCGGCAAGATACCCCTCAGGAACGAAAAAATCCTGGAACGCATGACTTATCACGATCCCTGCAATATCGCAAGGGCAGGCCGCATCACGGAGGAACCGCGCGAAATACTTCACTCCATTTGCAGTGACTTCGTCGAAATGACCCCCAACAGGACCGAAAACTACTGTTGTGGAGGAGGCGGGGGAACCGTCTCAATCGATGAGATTCGGGCATTCCGCACCGGACCGCTGGGAAAACGCAAAGCGGACCAGATCCGCGAAACGGGGGCCAAGTATCTCGTCGCTCCCTGCGCAAACTGCAAAAAACAGTTGCGTGAGGTGTGCCAGGACAACGGGCTGGACAATGTCCAGGTGGTCGGGTTGCACGATCTTCTATTGAAAGTAATTGATTTCAGTAAAGGGGCGTAAGATGGAACACTGGCTTGAATGGGCAAGAGGCCCGGCCTTCGTTTTCTCATTTTCTTTCATGATTCTCGGCCTGGTTCGACATTTGGCACTGACTCTCTGGGACATTTACAAAACCTGGCACCGGGCCGGCGACAAAACCCTGCCGTTATACAAGATCTGGCGAAGTACTCTCCAATGGATTGTACCTGCAGGAAGGATACGGCAGAATCCCCTGTTCAGCCTGACCTCCATGATATTTCATATAGCCATTCTGATCGTACCGCTCTTTCTGGCCGGTCACGTCGTCCTTTGGCTCCGGGGCACTGGATTGTCCTGGCCCGCCATCCCCAATACGCTGGCGGACATACTTACGATCACAGCGGTCGTTACAGCCGTGGCGCTGGTTATACAAAGGCTGTCGGCCAAATCGACCCGTGTGCTGTCACGGCCCCAGGACTTTGTGCTGCCGCCGATCATTGCCCTGCCCTTCCTCTCCGGCTTTCTGGTCATGCACCCGGGATTCAATCCATTTTCCTATTCCGCCGTTTTATTCATTCATGTCATGAGTGCCAACCTGGTTATGGTTCTGATCCCCCTGACCAAACTGACCCACGCAATTCTACTGCCCGGAGTCCAGCTTATATCGGAACTGGGCTGGCACTGGCCGGCGGACGCGGGAAGCAGACTGGCTGTTGCACTCGGCAAGGAAGGGGAACCTATATGACGGTACGAACGGGCATCCTGGTGGACACAACGCTCTGCACCGGCTGCGAGCGATGCGTCGAGGCATGCAAACAGGAAAACAACCTGGGAACGGACCTGCCGCGCCGCTGGAAACGCAGCATTGACGACCTTTCCTCCACGCGGTTCACGACCATCATACGGAGAGAGGGCAACCGATTCATCCGTCAGTTTTGCCGTCACTGCGAGGAGCCCGCCTGCGTTTCGGCCTGCATTGTCGGGGCACTGCAGAAAACCGCCGAAGGACCGGTTATATACGATTCATCCAAGTGTATCGGCTGCCGGTACTGCCTTGTGTCCTGTCCTTTCGGAATTCCCCGCTACGATTGGGAACGCCCGACGCCCTACGTCCGGAAATGCATCATGTGCCATCCGCGAGTCCTTGACGGCCGGACGCCGGCCTGCGTCGAGGCCTGTCCGGAAAAGGCGACTATTTTCGGATCTCGCGACGAAATAATCAGGGAGGCTCATCGCCGAATTGAAGAGAACCCGGAGCGGTACATCCAGACGGTGGTGGGAGAAACGGAAGCCGGGGGCTCTTCGGTTGTCTATATCTCCGACATTCCGCTCGGATTCCTGAGCTACAATCCCCGACCGGGCAACCAAGCCCTCCCCGCTTTGACATGGTCCGCGCTTTCGAAGGTGCCGCCGCTTATCGTCGGCACGGGGGGATTGATGACGGTAATTTACTGGGTCATTGAAAGAAGAATGAAGCTTTCCGCAGCCGCATCGCACACACAGGCATCGAAGGGAGAGAAAAACAACGAGTAATGACAGACAGAAAAATCAAGCTCAAGAGTATTTTATGGCTGCTGACCGGGATATGGATAACCGTATCCCTGGCCCGTTTCATTCGAGGGCTGGGCGCTGTCACTGATCTTTCAGACAGCGCTCCCTGGGGCCTATGGATTGCATTCGATGTGATGAGCGGGGTGGCCCTGGCAGCCGGCGGATTCGTCATCGCAGCCGTGGTATATATCTTCCACCTTGAAAAATACAGGCCCTTTGCAAGACCGGCGATTCTTACCGCTTTCCTGGGCTACATTGCCGTTGCCGTCGGGCTGCTGTACGATCTTGGAATTCCATTGAATATCTGGCATCCTGCCGTCTACCCGCAGCCTCATTCAGTCCTGTTCGAAGTGGCCATGTGCGTCATGCTATATCTGACGGTCCTGTTTCTGGAGTTCTGTCCCGTAATACTCGAGCACTCCCGGTTCAATCGACCTCTATTCCGTAAAATATACGCGATTCTGAAAAGGATGACGATTCCTATAGTCATTACAGGAATCGTCCTGTCTACCCTGCACCAGTCGTCTCTGGGCTCTCTTTTCCTGATCTCTCCCGATCGCGTACATCCTCTCTGGTACAGCCCCATTCTCTGGATCCTGTTTTTCGTTTCGGCCGTAGGTCTCGGACTGATGACCATCGCAGCCGAATCGCTATTTTCCTGCTGGTATTTCGGGCACAAACCGAGGGTCGACCTGCTCTCAGGACTGAGCAAAGCGGCATCCTTCGTACTTTTTGCATATGCTTTCCTCCGGCTCGGGGACCTGGCGCTGCGCCACAAGCTGAACCAGGCTTTCAACGGCACATGGCAGGGAAACCTGTTTTTGTATGAAATCGTCCTGGCCGCTTTCCTTCCTGCAGTACTGTTGTCATTCCGTAGGATCCGGTCGAATCCCGCCGGCATTGGAACGGCTTCCTGCCTCACCCTACTGGGCATGGTGGGTTACCGTTTTAATCTCTGCATTGTGGCATTCGCCCGTCCGGAAGGCGCCTCGTACTTCCCGACATGGATGGAATTCGCGGTCACTATCGGTATCATTGCGGTTGCAATGCTGGTATTCATCTTTTTTGTCGAGCGTTTCAACGTGACGCAGGCCGACCATGGGCACGATGAGACTGCGGCCGCAACCCGCGTTCCCAAATTGACACCCTACAACCCACTCAACCTTCGGATACTGATGCCCGAATCGCACGCGGCCCTCCGGCGCTACTCCCTGGCTCTGGTCGCGGGGGCAGCCATGGCGGCGGCATCCCTGCCGGGGGACGTCTGGAGCGGTTCCATCCTGGCACGCACACCGGTACAAGCCCCGATGAACATAAGCGGTTCATTGACCGATGCTGCAGTAAAATCCGGATTTCATACCTATCGAATCAATTTATTCCCGCCCGGTCCGGAATACAGCGGAGCAAACGCCACACAACTGCTCATCCTTGACGGCAACCGCAACGGCAGGCTGGTTGCCTTTCCTCACCAGTTTCACCGGGACAACCTTGAAGGGGAGGTCTCCTGCACCCTGTGCCACCACCAGGCACTGCCGTTCGACCAGAACACTGCATGCTACAAATGCCACCGGGACATGTATCTTCCCACCGATCTTTTCAATCATTCCGTCCACATTGAAAGGCTGGACGGGAACAGGGGTTGCTCCGGGTGTCACCTTAACACGATAAAAGCAAAAACAAGGGAAACAGCCAAACCATGCGAAGAATGCCATTACGGCATGAGGTTGAGCGGCTCTATCGTCCCCCAGAATGAAAAAACAACGGAACACGCTCCGGGATACATGCAGGCGATGCACGGGCTTTGTATCAATTGCCACGAACAGAAAGCGACCGAAAATCCGGGAAAGTATCCATCGGGATTTTCCGACTGCGGAAACTGTCACCGTGACATCAGTGGCAGTCATTTCCGCCTTATGAGCCCTTACGTATCTCACAAAAGCAACATCGCCTCCGAGCAGGGACCTGCCGGGGCCGTATTTTCGGGACCCGAGTATGAAAACTGAAGACGTACGCCATTGGATTCGCACCCAGCTATGGGACCAGGTGCCGGTGCGGATCGCCGTAATTGACAACGATTTCCGTATTGTCGAAGCGAATCAGAGCTTTCGCACCGCCTTCGGCGATTGGAAGGAAAAACCGTGCTATTCCGTCTATAAAGGCCGGAGCGAACGGTGCAAAGGATGTGCGGCATCCAGGACTTTTATCGACGGAAAGACGCGTGTTCGGGAAGAACAGGGTGTTTTCATGGAGGGCAAGCCGCATTTTTACCTGGTGCACATGGTCCCACTTATCCGTCCGGAAGGGGACATCCCCTACATCATCGAAATGTCCACGGATATTACGGAGACCAAACTTCTGGAGAAAGAAAAGCTGGAAGCCGAACGGCTGGCGACAGTCGGACAGACAGTGGCCGGCTTGGCCCACGGCATCAAAAACGTGCTGATGGGGCTTGAAGGAGGTCTGTACGTGTTTCAATCCGGGCTGCTTAAGGGAAACAACGAACGCATGCTTGCGGGATGGCAGATCCTGGAGGAAGACATTGGACGCATAACTTCATTTGTGAAAGAGTTCCTCGAATTTTCCAAGGGCAAAAATCCGAAAGTCCAATGGGTAAATCCGAATCAAATCGCCATGGATGTCATCGAACTGTTCAAAGACAAGGCGGCCATGGCCGGTATTGCCCTGGTTGCCAACCTGCAGGAAGATATTTTCTATGCGAACATGGATGAGCAGGGAATCCACACCTGCCTTACAAACCTGGTTTCCAATGCCTTGGATGCATGTGCCATCAGCGACAAGCCGGGACGGCGCGTAACGGTGAATTCATATGACAGTGACGGTCTCCTGGTCTTCGAGGTTGCCGACAACGGGACCGGAATGGATTACGAGGTCAAAAAGAATGTGTTCACCTGTTTTTTCAGCACAAAAGGCTCCGATCGGGGAACCGGTCTTGGACTTTTGACGACACAAAAAATTGTACAGCAGCACGGGGGAACCGTATCTTTTGAATCCACTGAAGGATTCGGGTCCGTTTTTCGCATGGAATTTCCGCGCAACCGGCTGCCGCATGCTCCCTCCCGGGAGGAGGCGCCGGCCGAAGGAAGGAATGGCTGATCATGACTAAAAATGAGGAAAAGACCATTCTCGTGGTCGACGATGAGCCGAATGTACGGCTGTACCTCCAGACCATACTCGAAGACGCTGGGTTCAATGTTGTTGCGGCATCCGACGGAGAGCAAGCCCTGAAAATAATAAAACAAAACGCCCCTGATTTCATTTCGCTGGATTTGGTAATGCCAAAAAAATCGGGACACAAGCTATTATACGAACTTAGAAAAGATCCGGTTCTTTCCCAAATCCCTGTATTGATAGTAACGGCTCACGCCAAGGACGAAATGGGTCGGGAGGATCTGGATGATTTGCTGGAAAACAGGGTAATGTCAGGACCGGGCACATACCTGGAGAAACCTGTATCCCCGAACGCTTATGTACAGGCCATTCAACGTGCCCTCGGTATTGAGGAAAGCCCGGACATGGCGGAGAAACGGAGTCTTAAGGATGAACTGACCCGGAGCCTTCAGGCAGCCAGTCCCGAGGCGATGCATCGGGCGCTGGAAGCGCTGAGAAAAATCCCAAAAGGCTGAACGCGGACGAATATGGACTCCATAAACCGCTGAGAGGAGAACACAATCATGAGTGAAAACATATCCTACGACGAAAAGAAAATCCTGGTCGTCGATGACGAACCCCATGTTGTCACATACCTGGAAACGCTTCTTCAAGATAACGGCTACAAGACGGTCGCCGCTTCCAACGGACGGGAGGGCATGGAAAAGGTCCAATCGGAACATCCGCAACTTATCTGCCTGGACATCACGATGCCGGAGGAATCCGGGATACAGTTCTATCGCGACCTGAAAGAGAATTCCGCATTGCAGGGCATTCCGGTGGTCATCGTCACAGCAGTAACAGGGTACGGAGGAGAACCGGACGGGCTGAAGAAATTCCTGAGCACACGAAAGCACATACCGCCTCCGGAAGGCTATTTCTCAAAGCCTATTGTAAAGTCGGAATTCATCGAAAAAATAAAGGAGCTCCTGCCATAAAAAGCGATCCATTCGGCAAGGATGGTTTCGATCCCGCACAGGAATAATAAAATCCGCCGTCACTGGAATGCAGCTTCCTATCATAGCGCGCGGACACCACCCGGATACCTGCCGGGAGGCCAGGCCGGGTGCCCGCTTTCAATACTTTGATCCTTCCTCCTTTTACGGTGCATCGTTTCGCTTATCGAGCCTTCCCCCACAAACGCAACATCCACATAACCCTTTATGCCCCGAAAACGGTTTCCGGCGGGAAGTTCACCGATATCACGGTGAATATCTCCAATCATAGGTCGGGGCTTCTTCCCAAGGAAAAAAGCATGGGGCTTCCGCCCCCACCTCCCCTGTTGCCATTCATTCCCAGCCACAGGCTGGGGCATTTGGCTTTTTCCCATAATATCCCCGTTTGCATAACGGTAAAATTCGATACAGGTATCTTTTGGACATATTCCTGATTTAATTCGTCCTTTTAGCGTTAAAATGAGAAATTCGGTTAAGGTTATGAATGGTGCAGTCCGCCACTATCACTGAAAGGGAGCATCCGCTATGAAGCCGAACAGACGTGAATTCTTTCAGACCCTCGGAACAGCAGCAGCCGGGTTCGGTATCGGCCCGGTTCTTTTATCCTCTTCTTGCACATCCTCGCTCGAAAATGGAAACCGGCAGGACGGCCAGATACTTTTTATAGGAGACGACATCGCCGTTGCAGATACCGCGTTCGGAAAGGTACGGGGGTACATTCTAAAAGATATTTATTACTTTTTAGGCATGCCGTACGGGGCTGACACCTCGGGAAAGAACCGGTTTATGCCGCCTCAAAAGCCACAGCCATGGACCGATGTTTTTCCTGCGGTGTGGTGGGGGAATACAGCCCCGCAGAATATGGAAAACAGGTACGCAAACAGATACCAGTCCTTTCAGGATCATTGGAACTATGATGATGTCAGCGAAGACTGCCTGAGAATCAACGTCTTCACACCAGGCTACGGCAACGGCAAAAAACGGCCGGTCCTGGTCTGGCTGCACGGAGGAGGGTTCACCAACGGCAACGGCATCGAGCAGGACGGATACAACGGGGAAAACCTGAGCCGATACGGTGACATCGTTTTCTGCTCCCTGAACCATCGGCTGGGCCCACTGGGTTTTACCAACCTTGCCGGCGTTGGAGGAGACGAATTCGGCGCCTCGGGCAATGTCGGGATGCTCGATATTGTGGCGGCACTGGAATGGATTCGGGACAACATATCGAATTTCGGCGGAGATCCGGATAACGTGACTATTATGGGCCAGTCGGGCGGAGGCGCCAAGGTCACGACCCTGACCGCCATGCCTTCAGCCAAAGGACTTTTTCACAAAGCAGTTGTGTTAAGCGGCGCCACATTACAGGTCGGTGAAAAAGAATATTCGGAAAAACTTGGATCTTACGTACTGGCCGAAGCGGGACTGAAAAAGACGGAAGTGGACAAACTGCAGCAACTGCCCTGGAAGGAATATTACGCCATTGCCAACCGTGCTTCGCTGAAATTGACGGAGGAAACGCCTTCAGGACCGGCGGGAATGAGAAGAGGCTTCAGCCCGGTCGTCGACGGTGTTTATCTGCCGCAGCATCCCTACTATCCTCAAGCCGCGCCGACGGCGTCGGACATACCCATGCTGATATGCTCCACATTCAACGAAATGTCCCCGAGCCGTGACGATGCGGCACTTGAAAATGTCACATTGGAAGAAGTCGCTGAGAGAATAAACGAACGGGCGGGTTTCAGCGCCGGGTTCGGAGACAAGGCTGAAGAAGTGGTTGCCGCATATGCAAAAGCCTTCCCCGAAAAAAAGCCGATCGAAATCTGGTCGATGATTGCCAGCAACCGTCAAAGAACCGTAGCACTGGCGGACGAGAAATCGAAACAGGATGCTCCGGTTTATCTCGCATGGTTCGCCTGGCAACCGCCGCTTTTCGGCCACCGCATGCGGGCGTTTCACTGCCTGGATATCTGTTTCTGGTTTTACAATACGGACCTCATGCTGTCCCACACGGGCGGGGGAGCACGCCCGCGGAAACTGTCCGAGAAGATGGCCGGTTCCCTGCTGCAATTTATGAAAACAGGCAATCCCAACGGCGGAGGGCTGCCCGAATGGCCGCAGTATTCTTCCGGCATCGGAGAAACCATGATCCTGGACGACCTTCCGGAAGTGAAGAACGATCCCGACGGGGAAGCCAGAAAGGCGCTTCCAGCCTGACTGCGCCTGTGTGAAACCATCACCGGTTTTACCGGAATTGATATATTGGGGAGCCAGCAATGGATACAAGCAACGAGTACGATGTGATCGTGGTCGGCGGTGGAACTTCGGGAGTCGCAGCAGCCATTGCCGCAGCCAGAACTGGAGCGAATACTCTTGTCATAGAACGGAACGGAGCCCTCGGAGGCCAACTGAACATTTCAGGCCCTCCGGGTTTCGCATACGCCAATCTTTATAACGACCGGCGAGAGCGGATTATCGGCGGCATCATTACCGAAACGCATGAACGCCTCCTTAAAGAAGGCCACGCACTTCCTCACATGGAACCCGATTTCCGCGGCTGGTATACCTTCGCCTACGTGGATCCCGACTGGTGGGGGCTTATGATCTTCGAGATGATGCAGGAGAACGACGTGAAACTTCTCCTTCATTCCCTCGCCGTCGATGTCCTAAAAAAAGACAATACCGTAAAGGGTGTGACGGTGGAAAACGTCTCGGGGCGACAAACCCTTTTCGGCAGGGTTATTATCGATTGTACCGGTGAAGGAGAAATTGCCGCCCGTGCCGGCGCCCCTTACGAAATCCTGCCGAAGGACAAGATGGAACCCCATTCGCTGTCTTTCACCGCCGACGGTGTCGACTGGGAAGAGGTTCTGGATTATATCAAGCGCAATCCCGAAGAATTTGAGTTTGAAAGATTCCAGGAAAACACACAGCACTCGTGGACCTACGACGAGCTTGTGGCCCGGATACGCAAGGTGGATTCCATCACCGAATTCGGTGAGGTCATGGGGTACCGGAGCATCAAGATGAAGGGCCTGGAAACCGGCGAATGGCACGGGTACAGCGGCGTCGGCTTTTTCCTGATCCCGCGGGAAGGGGGAGTCATCCAAGCCCATTTCCAGCACTCTTCCCAGATAGGAAATTGCGATGCGACCGACGTCAACGATCTGACTTTCGCCGAGATCGAGTGCCGGAAACAGATTGTCGTAGCATGGAAATTCATAAAGACGTACCTGCCCGGATTTAAGAATGCCTATATCACGAGAGTCTGCCCCGAAGTGCGCATTCGAGAAGGACGCCGCATCATGGGAGACTATGTGCTGACGGGAGAGGATGTCGTCGAGGAGCGCAAGTTCGACGACGTCATATACAAGAGCGCATTCCCGGCCGGCGCCGTTCACGTGGTAGGTCCCGGCACGCTTGGAACGATGAAACCGCCGGATGTGCCCAAGAATGGCGGATCCCATGACGTTCCCTACCGGTGCCTGGTTCCAAGGAGTATTGAGAATCTTCTCGTGGCGGGCAAGGCTATATCAGCGAAGCGCGAGGCGTACCAGCGCTTCCTCATGCAGACCATGGTATCGGGGCAGGCCGCCGGTGTTGCGGCGGCTCTCTGCGCGAGGGATAATATCACTCCCAGGATGCTGGAGTCGGATGTGACGGAGCTGCAGCGCATGCTGGTGGAACAGGGAGCGATTCTGACTGGAACGCATTAATTTACAGAGGACACTTTAATCAGCCATGTTCGGACTGCCGCTTTCAACCACAATTGTTGCTTTCGGAATTCCCGTTTTGATCCTTGTCCTGCTGATATGGTGGGGCGTACGATTCCCGACAGGAGACAGTGCTGACACTCAGGATCCGGAGGATTTGAATTTATGAACGATCCGGGTTCCACATGGCTGTTTTCCATCCTTTACTTCGGAATCCTGCTGCTGATCGGATTCTGGGCCGCGCGAAAAATTCAGAATTTCGACAGTTACCTGGTCGCCGACCGGAGCCTCGGATTCTGGGTATTCACCATTCTCATGGTCGCCAGCATGGCCAGCGGCATGGCGCTCCTGGGAGCCGCCGGCTTGAGCTATGTATCCGGCTGGCCCAGCATATGCGACCAGATTTTCGTGCCGTGCACCCTGGTTGTCGTCCTCTGTTTTTTCGGTCCGAAACTGCACCGGATCGCCCGCCGGCACAATCACCTGACTCTGCAGGATTACTTTGCGCATCGGTTCGAAAGCCCCCGGATGGTCAGAGGCGTCAGTGGCCTGGCGGTAGTGATTATTTCCCTGATCTACCTGGTGGGGCAGTATACGGCTATCGGCATTACCCTGAACAGAATCCTGGGGGTATCATACCCCGTAGGCTTGCTGATCGGCGCCGTGCTGGTTACCGTCTACGTTTTCCTGGGCGGTCTCTATGCCGTAAGCTGGACCACGCTGCTCCAGGGGAGCATTCTCGTGGTCGGCGTTCTTGCGGTCGGCCCCCTGATTGTGTCCCGGGCGGGGGGACTCACGGAGATCAACCGTGTCCTGGCCTCGATCGATCCACTCATGCTGCACGCGGCCAGCCCGCAGCAACATCCGCCTGTCTCTCCGGATATGTTTTTCACACCGGTTTTCATCGTATCGTTCGGGATTATGGTCTGCCTGGGTCTCTCATGCGCTCCACATATAATCAACAACGTGCTGGCGGCCCGCAAAAACGCCTATTTTCGATGGGCTCCTCTGGCGGCTTTTGTCATCATGAGCGCTTTTCATCACGTCGTCAAATGGGTCGGACTCGCGGCCCGGAGCATGGCGCAGGAAGGGAGGCTTTCCCTGCCGGAAGGGGTCGCCAATCCCACGGACTACACGTTCATTGTAGCCACGGAGACTTTGACGGGGCCGGTCCTGCAGTCGTTTTTTGCCGTCCTGGTGCTGGCAGCCGTAATGTCGACTACGGACAGGCTTCTTTTAACCATCGGCGGTTCCTGCGCCTGGGATCTTTTTCGCAACCTGTGGAAACCGGATGCACCCAACCGTAAAATAATGCTGATCAGCCGCGTTTCCGTCATTATCGCAGCTGCCATATCCCTGGTTCTTGCACTCTACCCGGCTGAGCTGCTGGCGTGGCTTATCTGGATGGGGATCGGCGTCATGCTTGCGGTATTCGCCGCACCGCTTATAGGCGGTCTTTTCTGGAAACGCGCCAACGGCGCCGGCGCCCTGGCCGCCATGTTGACCGGACTACTGAGCGCCCCGGTTTTCGGCTACATCGACAAGTTTATCGTAAAACTGCCGGTGCATTTCAGCCTGGGGCCCTTTATCCTGGCCGTTTTTGCTCTCGCAATATTCAGCCTTGCAGGCAGACGGCCGAGTAAAAACATAATCGAACAGACGGACACGGGCTGGCGGCTTTGAACTTTCATCTCAAAGGATATAATCATGGAAGCTTCAATCAACGGGCCATGAAAGACAAACCCTGAACCTCATATAAGCTATCCCGGCTATCATCCCCGCCTCTAAATCCGAAAGCCTATAATCCTCCATATACAGCTCTCCGCGCCCATATTGCTCTATCTTCTCAATATCATCCATCCCAACATTCCTTTCTCTGCCCTTTTCGAAAATAGTGTGGACAATAGGAGAAAATATAAATTCCCGGCTTTCCTGGGGCACATTAACCGACCCATCATTCGGTCCGGTATTGGATGAATTCCTGAAATGCCAGCCTTCAATGAATCTGGGGTTTGGACCGTGCAAGGGAAGGGTTAGACGGGCTATATCGAATTCTGGTTGATTTCTTTCATTCACTCCAATAATCCACCCTTTATCAATGGGTTTTAAAGAAAACATCATTCCATTTCCAAACGGCCTCGAAAATAATTTCCCTGCCGAAATTTCTCCTCTTATTAATATTGAGTCCCTTCCATCCTCTTTGGAGCAAAAATCTTTTTTCTGTCCGTTGCCGGACAGAGGCTGAAAAATCAGGAAAAAAATAAGAACAATAGCCTCGCCCGATAAGTAAGACCGGCGTTTAGACATATGCACTCTCCTTTTTCTTCCTTTCAAATTCGAACATCCCGGGAAAGAAAATAACTCATTAATTTGGAAAATATGATTCCATGGTTACCCTCCGGAGCGTTTGACCCTGTATCCCAGTTTAGTCAGCTCGGAAAACAGCAGATCCCGATGCTCCCCCTGGATTTCAATCGTCCCGTCTTTTACAGTCCCGCCTGCGCCGCAGCGTTGCTTGAGTTTCTGAGCAAGTTTTTTAAGCGCATCTCCCGTCATGGGAATGCCTGCAACAACAGTTACTCCCTTGCCTTTACGTCCTTTTGTACTACGGGATACACGAACAATTCCGTCCCCCTTTGGAGCTGCCGCTTCACTACGGCAAGTGCAGCGATCCACAGGATTCGAACAATCCGGGCATATACGGCCCTCGGAGGTCGAATAGACCAGGCTGTATTCCGACTGCCGGGAACCGGAAATTCTTTTATTCTTCATCTTTTTTCTCGAGGCGTTCTCTATAGCGGCTGGAATTCAGGGATACATCGCCGATCCGCGGAGGGCCGTCCACCTCCTGGTTCCTCAGAATACCATTGAGCAGAGACGGATCATAGCCACCGCGCTGGATGACGTAGGCGCCGATATCGTGCAGGCTCCAGGAACGGGAGCCTCCGAAATGATAGAGTCCGGTCCATTGCCCTGACAGGACATGCATTGCCATGTCGGCTATGGCGTCGCAGGACACGCAACTGCGATATTCGTCATGAAAAAGCGTCACGGGCAATTGACGTTTGAAGCGGCTTTCAATCCAGTCGATGGCCCCCTTGTCCCCGTGGACCGAATCGCCCAGGGGAAGGCCCAAACGGATGATGCAGTGACGGTCATCAGTGTCGAGGTGTGTTTCGGCCTCGGCGAAGGTCTTGCCGGCCACGCTGACAGGATCGATTTCATGGCATTCGGCATATCCGCCTTCGGGCGGATCTTCCCCCGAGAAAACCAGGTCCGTACTCATATAGGTGACGGGCCGGTCCCCGAACACTTCGCCGATCACCTGTGTGCCTTCGACATTCATTGCATAAGCCCATTCCGGCCGGTCTTCGCAGACATCCAGGTCACAGACTCCGGCGCAATGCACCACGTGCGTCGGCTTGAAGCGGGTTCGAATTCGGGAAAGCCGATCCTTGTCGGTAATACAGGCGGCGTTTATCCCCGGACCGGCAGGAACTGCAGTGTTGGGCGGACGAATGCCGTATAACCTCTCCGGCGGCAAATGCTGCTTCAGGCGTTGATATATGGGCCACCCGTGTATGGAGGTAATGCCCGTAACGAGTATTTTCCAGTTTTCCGGTATAAGCATATCAGGAGTCTTTGCAGGCAACAGGTCCCTGGTCACAGGAATACATAGCGGGCTACAAACAGGGCGGCGAACAGGTAGACCAGTCCGTGTACCTCGCGCCCCCTGCCGGTCACGATTTTCAGCAGCGAGTACGATATGAATCCGAAGGCGATACCTTCCGTTATGCTGAAGGCGAAAGGCATGACGGTCATTGTCAGGAATGCGGGGATGGCCACTGTGGTATCTCCCCACGGGATCCTGCTCACGTTGCGCAGCATCATACTTCCTACAACTATGAGGACGGGAGCGACAACCGGGTAGATCTGAGATCCGTCGGCCATGGCAACGCCTTCGCCGATCATTCTTGCAAGAGGATAGAAGAATAGCGACAACAGCATCATGGCGCCCGTAACCATGTTGGCCAGGCCGGTTCGGCCCCCTTCAGCGACCCCGGCGGCACTCTCGACATAGGCCGTGATCGTGGAAGTGCCGAAAACCGATCCGGACACGGAACCGAACGCATCCGCCGCAAGTGCCTGTTTTGCGCGAGGCAGTTTTCCGTTTACCAGGAATCCGGCCTGGTCGCTGACACCGATCAAAGTGCCCACGGAATCGAACAACGCCAGAAAGAAGAACACGAACACAACACTGACCAATCCGAGATCGAAAGCTCCGGCGATATCGAGTTTGAAAAATGTCGGCGCCAGTGAAGGAATTTTACCTACGATTCCATGGTACCTGACCACGCCGAGAGGCAGACCGGCCAACGCCGTCGCCAGAATACCCCATAGAAGTGCGCCGCGGATGCGAGCGGAAATCAAAATGATCGTCACCGCAAGGCCGAGGGTGGAAAGCAGGGCGGGTTTGGTGTGCAGGGATCCGAGGCTGACAAGGGTTCCGGAGGAGGCAACGATGATTCCCGACCACTGGAATCCTATCATCGCCACAAACAGGCCGATGCCGACGGCTATGGCCTGTTTGAGAGAGTCGGGAATGCTGTCGATCAGTTTTTCGCGGAAACCGAAAAAGGACAGAAAGAGGAAAAGAGCCCCTGAAAGAAATACGGCGCCCAAAGCCTTCTGCCATGAGATTCCCATTCCCAGGACAACCGTGTAGGCGAAAAAGAAGTTCTGCCCCATGCCCGGAGCCAGGGCGACCGGGTAATTCGCGTACAGCCCCATGACAATGGTCGCGATCGCACTCGCAACGCAGGTGGCGACTAAAACCGCGCCGAAATCCATCCCGCAGGAAGAAAGAACCGTCGGTTGAACGAAGATGATGTAGGACAGCGTCATGAAAGTCGTAATGCCTGCGACAGCCTCCGTTTTCAGGTTCGTTCCTTTTTCCTGCAGTTTAAAAAGATTTTGCAACATAATCCTATGGACAGCTCAAATAATTTGGCGATCGGCGGATCCTGTGTCCGGAGATAATCGGTCCGGGTTAAAATCGATCGATCGCTCTCTGCAGCTTTTCGTTGACCTGAACGGCGGCGGCTTCAAGAGCGGGATTCCCCACGATGGACAGCATTTTCTTCGCATCTATCGCGGCTACAAAGGTCCTGCCCTCGTTCTCGTACACGACTACGTTACAGGGTAGCAACAGGCCGAGATTCGGTTCGGCCTGCAGACTCTCGTATGCAATAGGCGGGTTGCATGCTCCGAGAATAACGTAATTTGGGAAATCGACGCCCAGTTTTTCTTTCATTTTCTCATGAACATCTATCCGGGAGAGGACTCCGAACCCTTCCTCCTTCAGAGTTTCCGTAATCCGCTCAATCGCCTGATGGAAAGGCATAGCCACCGAACATCCATATCCGTATTCTAACTTCAATCCTTGTTTGGACTCTTCCGACATCATAGGAATTCCCTCCATGTTTGACTGACATATGGCAGGACATATATCCGGTTCTGTTCCGCGGATTGAATCCGCACAATAATCAACGGCTGCCCGAAAGCCGCGTTACTCCTGAAGCACAACGTCAAAGACAGCCTTGCAATCGTCGGATGTACGCATGAAAACGGTATCGGACAATATCCCAAAGGAAATTTTAAATTCAAATGTCTTTTTGGACTTGTCGGGCAAGCCGACAACGCGCGCCTTGCCTTCACTGTTCGTGCCAACCTGAAGCGACATCTTACGCACTCCAAAGAAGCCATGACGAAAAGTAACGTCAATCTTTGCATCATAGAGAGGATTCTTATCCCCATCCATGACGGTAAAATCCGCCTTGCATTGACCTGATTGACCGTCAACCACCGGGACGACCTGTTCCTGGGCTGTAAGTTCCGTTCCCGAAAACACCACAAACAGAACCGATGGTATCAATATCAGGGCACGGAAATGTTTGTTCCAATTCAAATTGTACATATGAAATCCCCTATCTTTTCGGATCATTTACCCAGATCCCCTGATGAGATGCAATAAATTTTTCAGAGAGACGCCCGGCTTCCGGCGAGTAAATAATATTGTACCTATGGGTTCAAGGTTAAGCAATTGTCGCTCCATAAACGTGGACACCCATGATCTTCC
>DKBB01000168.1 GCA_002451015.1 Acidobacteria bacterium UBA6911 | reverse complement strand
GAACGAAAGTATGCACTTCATCGGATTTGAAAAGTAGGCCCGATTATCCCGTACACCCCTGAATAATCCCCGGTCACGGACCAGACGACTTTCACCGTCAGGGATAACCTCTCAAAAAAATTGCGCGGGGCATTCGGAAAATGCAGGTTGATACCGACAAAAGGAGCGAAATGAATTTCGTTGCCGAGGTTTCCGAAGTATTGAGCCGAAGGAATTGATTTATTTATTATATCGACAAAGCTGTAACCAATCTGTGCCCCGGTTAAAAAATCCACCTCTTCAATCCTATCGGTCCGGATGTGACAGGTAAAATCGAAGGACGGCTTCACCAGGGTGACGGACCATATCCCTCCCCAAACGCCAAACAGATCATTCCACCTGTCATATATGACGGAACCACCCGCCCCGATTCGGTCGGTCAGCATTACTTCGATGCCGCCTCCAAGGGGAAAGGGGTTCTCATTAAACGGATCGGAACCGAAATCGACAGATTTGACCATGGAAGTCAGTCCTATCTGTCCGGTGACAAAAACAGATCCTTGATCAAAAACGTCTGAACCTTGTGCGGAACAAAACGGAATAAATAACAAGAGGTGGATGACGGACAAAATGGGAATTCTTTTCATGGCTGATAGTTTCCGATAAAGAATCCATGGCCGTCGTCATGAAACAGGCGTTTCATGGAACTAAAAGCTCGCGCAATATCGTAATTTCGTTTTGAAGCTTTTTTATAATTTGATGGGGACTGCCGGCAAAAAGGATCAAATTTTTAAATCAATCCCCGCTGAGGCCGCCGGGCCAGGGAGAATTCATGTGGTAATTGACTCCCGGGCCTATCATCTCCACGCGCCGGATTTTTTGGTCCTCGATTAAAAAAGCTTCTGTCACCAGGATGCTGGACGGGCGGTTGAATCCCGGAAATTCAAAAGTGCTTCCGTCGGACAGGACGCCCTTGTTCACGGTCCCCTGGTCGAATATGGCATGAGCCCAAACAATTCCGCGCTCCCGGTCCACTACGGGGTAGCGGCGTTCGTGAATATTCTGGACCACAAAATAAATTCCCAGTTTGAACTGCGACATGCAGTCCATTGAGAAAAGGTTGAAGGCGTCCGCCGGCTGGTTGGGAGGCCGGGGAGCGTTGGTCGTCGGAGAGCCGTTTTCAATCCGGTGGCAGTCCGGCGTGAAAGGGTAGGTTCCCGTTCCGTTGATTCCACGACCGTCGTTTTTCTGCAGCCCGGTAAAATATCCGTCGGCGACCGCGATCAATTCCTGGCGGGTCATCTGCTTCTCCGGGGGAATGGTCTTGAACCAGAAATCCTCAAGCACATAGGGTTTGTCCATATCGGCGATATTGTTCGGGCCGCCGCCTCCCGGGCGGAAAAATATGCTCTCGATCTCGGTGATCCGGCCGAGCTCGATCCGCAGGCGCAGACTCATCAGCAGCGGCGCACCCGCCTCCCGCATCGTCCCCATGTAGGCGACCTGTCCGCTTTCCGGATCGGCGAAAATATGTGTATAATTGCCCCGGCCTTCGGCTGTTTTCCAGAAGCCGTCCCCGACTTCGAGTAACTGATTGTTCTCGGTGTACATTACGTCCCTGGAAAGCGGCAGCCGCCCGGGATCGCGGGCGACGAGCGCGGAAAGGTATTGATCGACCACGTCTTCCAGGCAGGCCCGGTCGCAGTCGAGCGGAATCGGCCCGGTAGCGGCTCCGGCATCGGATACCGAACCGTAAACAAGGATTAAAGCGGCAACAACGGCAATCATTCCGGCCGTATTGAAAGAGCGCATGACATTTTCCTCCGATTTGTTTGGAATAGAATAAACCAGTTTACGGAAAAAACTTATGAAAACCTTCATGCATACCGTTTTTGTTTTGTTGCTTGCAGCCGGTGCTTTTTCCGCGGACTGGATCGCGGACCTCGGCAACGGACGCTATAAAAATCCCATTTTATTTGCGGACTACTCGGACCCCGACGTCATCCGGGTCAATGATGATTTCTACATGGTGGCATCGAGCTTCAACGTCATGCCGGGCATCCCGGTCCTGCATTCGAAAGATCTGGTGAACTGGACCATCATCGGACACGTGTACCACAAGCTTCCCTTCGAGGAATTCGACAAGCCGAATCACGGGCGCGGATCCTGGGCCCCGGCGATCCGGTACCATGAGGGAAATTTCTATGTCTATTTCTGCACACCGTACCGGGGACTCTTTATGGCCAGCGCAAAAGATCCCGCCGGTAAATGGGACCTGCACCATGTCGTGGACGTCGAACTCTGGGAAGATCCCTGCCCATTCTGGGACGACGACGGCAATGCATACCTGGTGCGGAGCAAGCTGCGTGCGGACGTTCTCTATCTTCACCGCATGAGCCCGGACGGCAGACGCCTGCTCGACAACGGCCGTGTCATTTACGAAAACGTCGACCGGCAGCCCGTCATTGAAGGGCCCAAGATGCTCAAAATCGACGAATGGTACTACATTCTGGCCCCGGCGGGGGGTGTTCCCACGGGCTGGCAGACCGTTCTGCGTTCGAAGAACATTTACGGACCGTACGAAGACAAGATCGTCCTGCACCAGGGGAATACCGAAATCAACGGACCGCACCAGGGGGGGCTTGTTTCCCTCAAGTCCGGGGAATGGTGGTTTATGCATTTCCAGGACCGTGGCCCATACGGCCGCATCGTGCACCTGCAGCCGGTCGCCTGGAAGGATGGCTGGCCGCTGATGGGGAAAGACATCAACGATGACGGCATCGGCGAACCGGTCGCGGAATGGAAAAAACCGGATATCGGCGGAACCTATCCGGTAAAAGTTCCCTGGACATCGGACGAATTCGAATCCAAGAAAATAGGGCTGCAATGGCAATGGCACGCCAATCCGAAAAAAGAATGGTATTCCCTATCCGAAGCGCCCGGTTTCCTGAGGCTGTTTGCCGTAAAAAACCTGACTCAGAACGGCAACCTCTGGCGCGTCCCCAATCTCCTCCTGCAAAAATTTCCCGCGCCGTCTTTCACGGTCAGTACCAGGATAACCTTCAACCCGGAACTCCCCGGAGAAAAAGCTGGGTTGGTAATCATGGGAAAGGAATGGGGCTACCTGGCCGTCACGAAAACGGATACCGATCTAGAACTGGGCATGTATACCGGAACATACTTTCAGGGCTACGACAAAACTGAAAAAATCGAATCGGTCAAACTGAAAAAAGACACCTGCTATTTGCGGGTTTATGTTACCGACAATGCAGTATGTAAATTCTCCTACAGTCTGGATGGAGCAATCTTCCGTCCAATCGGCAAGGAATTCAAAGCCGCTGCAGGCACCTGGATCGGCTCCAAAGCCGGTCTGTTCCATATAAATCCTAATATTAAGGATAGCTCGGGCTTTTCCGATTTCGACTGGTTCCGGTTCTGATCGAGGGACAGAATGACGTCGTATGTTCGTACTGCCGTAAAACCATCGGAGAAAAAGAACCCTATGGTGAAAAACTGGTCAGCCACGGCATCTTCCCGTCCTGCCATGATTATTATGTGCCCAGGCTTCTCGAGTGGGACCTGAGCCGGCACCGACCCCGGTTTGTGCACGACATAAATCAGGTTCGGGTTCGACAGGGTCCCTGGGCCGCGGCAATAGTGACTATCCAAGAAATAGGGTTGGGACTCCCCCCTGCGAATTATTGGCGGTCTGCTGCTGTACGACTCGCATTTACGGAAAAAAGCCAATATGCCCTTGCCTTTGACTGGGGCTCCAGCAAAAGGCTGGGGATGAATGGCAGTCGGGAGTTTGGGGGCAGAAGTCCCCATGNNCAACAAGTCACTATGACTGCAACGCAAATCACTGTAAAATGTTCAGAATGAGCAAGGAGGCGGTAGATTTATGGGGCAGACATTTAAATCCATGACTGAATCAGATCCCGACATCAAAACAAAGGATGCATTGCACCCGGTTACGGAACGTGTTGCAAAGATACGGGAAAAATACCGTACGACAAGGCCGAGCATTTGCATAGCCCGCTATAAAATCGTGACGGAATTCTATCAGGAGAATCCGCAGCTTCAGGGAATCCTGAAAAGAGCCAGGAATTTCAAGAACATCTGTGAAAAGCTGCCTGTCCTGATCAATGAAGATGAAATAATCGTAGGCTGGCAGGCGACCCAATACCGGGCCTGCGCTCTCTACCCCGAAATATCCTTCGGTTGGTTCTTGGACGAGCTCGCCGCCGGAACCATTCCCAAGAGGGATGTCGACCCATACGACATTTCAGATGAAGACGCCGAATTTGTGCTGAGAACCGGCGACTTCTGGCGCAAGGAAAGCCTGAGCGCAAAAGTGGATGAATACATCCCTCTCGGGTATTTCGATGCGGCAGGAAGCGGCGTTACCTATTTCAGCTCAAAAAATACATGCACGTCCCCTGTCGGTCATTTTGTCGCCAATTTCGTAACCGCTCTCCACAAGGGTTTTGCCGCCATCAAAACGGAAGCCCTGGCGAAAATGGCTGAACTGGAGGGCGTCCTGTTCGGCGACAGCGTTGCAAAATACAACTTCTACCGGGCTGTTACCCTTGTGTGCGACGGCATGATCACCCTCTCGAAAAGATATGCTGAAAAATGCGTACGAATGGCTTCGGTGGAACCCGATCCCGCTCGAAAAAAAGAACTAGAAGCCATGGCCGAATGTTTGAACTGGATCATGGAAAATCCCTGCCGTACTTTCCATGATGCGTTGCAGTGTATATTCCTTTATCAGATCGGGCTCTGCCTGGACGGACAGCAGCACGGTATCAGCTTCGGCCGTTTGGACCAGTACCTTGGCAGTTTCTACGAAGCGGATATCGCAGCTGATAGAACCACACATGAAAATGCTCAAGAACTACTCGATCTTTTCTATCTTAAGGTAGCTGAAATGAATAAGATTTGGCCTTACTTCGCCACACTCAGCGGCCCCGGTTATACCAGCGGACAACTGATGACTATCGGGGGAGTCACCAAGGATGGAGAAGATGCAACCAACGCGGTTTCATTCATGATGCTGCAGTCCGCAGGGCGGCTCGTATTGCACGATCCACCCCAGTCTCTGCGCATCCACAAGGGCACTCCACGGGAGCTTTGGGAGGCAGCGATCGAAACGAACCGGATCGCCGGTGGCGTACCTACGTTTGAAAACGACGACGTCATCATTCCAGCACTGATGGGCCGGGGACTTCCGATCGAAAGTGCCCGCAACTACTGCCTGATCGGCTGCGTCGAGCCTCAAGGCTGCGGGGACGAATGGGCCTGCCCCGGCGGCAACGGCACGGAATCCTTTTTCAACCTGCTGGGTGCTTTCCTGCTGGCAATCAACAACGGCTACAACCCGATGCCCGGCCCGGACGGAAAGATGGGAGGACAGGTCGGCCTTCCGACAGGCTACCTCTACGAAATGGAAACGTTCGACGAAGTCCTCGAGGCAACGAAACAGCAGATGGAGTACTTTGTCAACTGGCACATAAGTCTTGTAAATACCTGGGAATATGTCGCATCCGAGCACATGCAGCTTCCGCTTCTTTCGGCCACTATAGACGGCTGCCTGGAATCGGGTAAAGATGTTATGAACGGGGGTGCGAAATACAACTCCACCGGCAATGCGGGAATCGCCATCGGCAATATCGCCGACAGCCTTGCGGTCGTAAAATACCTGGTTTACGACCATAAACGGGTAAGTGCGCGGGAACTCTACGACGCAATTATGACAAACTGGGAAGGCAAAGAGGACTTGCGACAGTTTATCCTGAACGAGTTCTCCCATTACGGCAACGACAACGAATATGCGGACAAGTTTGCCAAATGGGCATCCGACGTCTACGGCAACGCGGTGAATGCGGCGACCGGCCCCCGAAGCAGATACGCAGCGGGACTGTATCCTGTCACGGCGCATGTTCTGTTCGGGATGATGACCGCGGCCTCTCCGGACGGCAGAAAAGCCGGCGAACCTCTCTCGGACGGAATTTCTCCCGTGCAGCAGATGGACAAAAGCGGGCCGACAGCCACACTCAAGTCCGTATCTTCCATCGACCAGAGGAAGTTTTCAAACGGCACTCTCCTGAATATGAAGTTTCACCCTACGGCAATTCAAAATGAAACCGGCAAATCAAAGCTGATTGCTCTCATCAGAACGTATTTCGCCCTTGGCGGCATGGAAATGCAGTTCAACATTGTGAGCGGAAAGGTACTTCGAGAGGCGCAGGAAAACCCCGAAGATTACAGGGATCTGGTTGTCAGGATAGCCGGCTTCAGCGCATATTTCGTAGAGCTCTACAAGGCCAGCCAGGACGACATCATCAAGCGTACCGAACTGAATCTATAAGCAATCGGCAAAAACGGTACCTGGGTATGCATTCACCAGTTTCTCAGGATCCCTCTTCCCCAGAATATCTGAAATAAATTGGTGAATGAATACCCTTGCACCGTTTTTATTGAATATGAGAAACGAATTAACCGGGAAGGTATACGACATACAGGGATTTTCGGTGCAGGACGGACCGGGCATCCGTACAACGGTGTTTTTAAAGGGCTGCCCGCTCAGGTGCCCCTGGTGTCACAGTCCCGAATCCCAGGAGTTTCATACACAGCTCAGCTGGATTTCGATGAAATGCGTCGGCCTGGATACATGCACAAAATGCCTGGATGCATGCACCAAGGGGGCGATATCTCCCGGCGTAACAACCTTGAACCCCGCAACGCAAGAGCCTATCCGCCATATTCATATCGATCGCACGATCTGCGACAATTGCGGGGATTGCACGAAAGTCTGCTACCGGAAAGCGCTCTCGATGTGCGGAACCGATTATACGGTGGAAGGTCTCCTGGAAAGAGTGCTCAAAGACAAGCCGTTCTACGACCAGTCCGGAGGCGGCGTCACGATTTCGGGCGGGGAGCCGTTGTCCCAGCCGGAATTCGTTCTGAGATTCCTGGAGCGTTTGAAGGCAAACGGGATCCACACAGCAGTGGATACGACAGGATATACGCAATACGATATTTTAAAGAATTTGCTGCCTTACGCCGATTTGTTCCTGTACGATCTGAAGCACATGGACAGCAGTCAACACAAAATAGTGACAGGAGTGTCGAATGAGCGGATTCTGGAAAACGCTAAAAATATTGCGAAAGAAGGCGGAAAAATGCAGATCCGTATCCCAGTAATTCCGGATTTCAACGACTCGGAGGAAAACATCCGAAAGACAGGGAGGTTCTGCCGGTCTCTGGGGGAGGCTGTGACCGTCATCCAGCTGCTGCCGTACCATAAACTGGGGATCATGAAATACCAGCGGCTCGATGACAGCAAACTTGTCCTGGAAGCCGACCCACTTCCGGACGAAAAAATCCGATCCCTGAAAACAGTGCTGGAAAACCTCGGACTCTCGGTCACCGTGCATTAAAAATGGTGACAGGCTAGAATTTCACTAATTTATTCCAAGGCAACATCATCACGGTCAGTCACTCGAAAATTAGTGAAATTCTAGCCTGTCACCATTTTTGATTGTTTTGCTTCACTCAGGACCCCGGGCTCAGTAGAATGGGCTTTTCAGTAAATGCAACAGCGTAGGCCGATGCCACCCGTATATTAGCGGGCTGCGCAGCCCTAATGTTTAGATCCCTAACAGAGGAGGTAAACTTGACCCCGAGCAACCGGAGCTGGCTGCCACCCTACTGCAATCCCGGTGCCTTTCTTCCCGCAGTGCAGGAAAGCATCATACTCTTCAAGGAGCGCCCTTACCTTTTCCAGGATTTTGTCGCCCGAGCGATACGGTTCCTTGAAAGCGATATCGTAAAAAATATGGGCTTTACATATGACCGAGAAAGCGCCCTGCCCTGCAAGTGGAAATGTTCCGACGAATCCCTCTTCGGCGTCGATCTCTGCCTGTACGCCTTCACCGGGCAATATCCCTTCGACAAGGGAAAGATCGGGGGTATCTACAATGACGGGTCCCTGGGAGCCGCGGTCCACCATGCCTCGATCAATGTGGATTTCGGAGGCTCCCACGTGGGGTACATCCCTGGAGAGAGCGGCGGCAGATTCGGAAACGTGCGCCGGCCACTGCACGAAACCGATCAAAGCACCGACTGCGGCTACCTGATGACGACAATGGAACCATTCAAGAGGACCTACGACGACGCCCGCCAAAGCACCCTTCTGTTTTCCGCGGGAGAAAAATCGGAGGTTTTCGTATCGATTCCAAACGAATACCTGCAGCCGGGGTGGTCAAGTCACCGTATTAAGCTCCTTATCGACATCGAGCGGCTGACCAGCAGCGTGGTCGATTACGATATAAACAAACCTTATACCCATAAAGTGGCGGGCAGAACACTCTTTAAAGTAAGCGACGAATTTCTGGCACAGGTCCCTTCGGAAACGGCCGCGATATTCCGCAACCCGGAACAGACTCCTATTGGAATCGAACTGACTGCCGACTATTTCAACATATACGACAGCCAGGCGGAGTTGGGAAGCGACGGAGCACCCCTCAATCGTCTTCTTCCCTACATGAAAATCATACTCTCTTCCAAACTCGCACCCTACCAGCTCAAAGTCGCGGTAACAAATACGAACATAGAGTACAACAAACTGACGGACAGCGTCCGCAGCGAAGCTTTCCGCCAGTACGGATTTGCAAGCTTCACCGGAATTTTCATCGATATTTTCGACGAAGACATAGGTAACTATATCAATCTTTTCCAGCCCATCGGAATCAGCATCAAACCCCAGGGCCGCGTTCGGGAAATCGAGATATCGTCAGCCGAGGTGCGTCATATTTTCGACCGGCTCGAACCGGCGCGGCCGGTACTGCCCCTTGAGGAGGTGCTGGCATATAAGAATCCGGAAAAAACGTTGGAGAAGTTCACCTACCGCCCGGGCATTTTCCAGCGCAGGTGGAAACCTTGAAACCGACAAACCGGCGTCGGCCGCTTTGATTTTATGGATATGCGTCTTTTGTCGCGGTTATTGTTGTATAATTATGATCCGGTTGATTAAAGGTGATTTGACATCATGGATGAAACGAGCATGCACCCAGATAAAATACTGATAGTAGACGACGAACAGGATTTTATAACTGCCCTGGCTAAACGACTCCGCTCCCACGGTTGGGATGCGAAAACCGCCACGGGAGGAAAGGAAGCACTGGAAAAGGTTGCCGATGAAGATTTCATCGCAATTGTCCTTGATCTGAAAATGCCGGGGTTGGACGGAATTGAAACCCTGAAGCGGCTGAAAAAAGTCAATCCGGACCTTCAGATTATACTTCTTACCGGCCACGGATCCATAAAGGATGGAGTGGCTGCCATGAAACATGGAGCGCTGGACTTTCTTGAAAAGCCGGCGGATTTTGATGAGCTGCTTACAAAGATCAACGCAGCAAAAGCGAAAAGAATGCTTCTGGTGGATAAAAACGTTGAAGAAAAAATTACCGATATATTGAAAAAGAAATTCTGGTAAGTCTCCCGCCCTTTTACGTCACTTTAAAATAGCTCGGACTCCCCTTTTCCTCAAAAACCCGGAACTGCAGGAACTTTTTCAATCGGCGCTCTCCTGGGTTTTTCGCAACTTTACAATCGGCAGGATTACTATAAACGTGGCGCCCTGGTCCGGATTGGAAACGACACGGATCTCTCCGTCGTGACGTTTCACGATACCGTAACAGATCGAGAGCCCCAGACCGGTTCCAACGCCAGTGGGTTTAGTGGTTGTAAATGGATCGAAGAGACGATCGCGCACCGAATCGTCGATTCCCTTTCCATCGTCCTTTACCGAAATGGTCACTTTGCCGTCTTCCTCGCGGGTGGTAAGCCAGATATTTCCCCGTTCCCGGTCCCCTAAAGCCTGTATTGCATTTGTAATTAGATTGATAAAGATCTCCTGCAACTGCAGCTCTTCGATAGGAACCTTCGAGATGTCGTCCTGGTAATCCCGGTGAATTGTGACATTGGCAAGACGCGCCTGTTTTTCGAGAAAGGGCAGGATCTCCTCCAGAGACGCGTTAACATCCGCCAACTGGACTCGATCTTCGGTTTTTCGTGCGAATGTGAGCAATCGGTGTGTGATATCCTTGCCGCGTTTCACATGCTTAAGGATCTTGGGAAGACCGTCCCGTAGTTCCTCCATAAACTCCTTGCTCATTGCCGCGGAACCATCCTCGAGCATTTCGTTTAAAAATCCCGCAATCTC
>DKBB01000029.1 GCA_002451015.1 Acidobacteria bacterium UBA6911 | reverse complement strand
GACAAGCCTGCGAAGCCCGTCCCGATAATGACAACGTCTGCTTCTTCATCCCAGTTGGGAGCCTGGGCAGAACTCTTTTGAGCACCCAGAACGTTGGCAGCCGCCATGGCGGGTGTTGCAACCGCCGCTTTTTTCAGGAATCTGCGTCTGCTTACTTGATTTTTATCATCCTTCATATCCAGTCTCCGGCTTTAGAATAAAAACATCGGATTCTCCCGATTCTGCTTTTAAATAATTAAAAATCAGACATATCCGATGCTTTTTTCGAGTTTAATTAGTTGTTTTATTTTCAGGTTTTGGAGAATTCCTACACTCATTAGACTAACGTCTTTCCACGCTTAATCCTACATTTTTCAAAATGAAGGTCGTTCTTATTCAGATCCTGGCCTGGTGTGTTCGTTAAAAAACTTAAAAACATCCGGCATGCTGCCCCCTATGATCCCGCCGTGATCCAGTCCGGGTAATGACTTGTATTCGACATGGAAGTTCAGGCCTTTGAGTTCATCGGCCAACTGCTGCGAACCTGTCACCAGCCTGTCCTCTTCGCCCACGATGATCAATAGCGGCATGTTCTTGAGCTTCTGGTCCGCACTCCACTGAAAGCCAAACGCGGCCGGAGCCAATCCGGCAACACCAGCCCAAATAGAGGCAAACTTTTCGCCCATATGCAATGCGCCTCCGCCACCTAGAGAATGGCCCATCAGGTAGATGCGATTATCATCGATGTTGAATTCCTTTCGGGCCATTTCCAGGACGTTCATCGCATCCTTCTCGCTGAGTTCGGCAACCTTGGCCGGGTCTGTCTCCTTTGTTCCGCCGGGGCCACCCTGCATGCCCATGAACATGCCGCGTTTGGGCTGGCCATCGCGAGCCGCGCCGTCTCCCGGCTTGGCTTGAGCTTTTGACTCGGCGCCATTCGTCTTAGGGGGGGCACCTGTAGGTCTTCCCATTGGCATGCCGAACGAGCCGCTGGGGCTGTAGCCCATCGCGCCTACGAGGATGTAACCGTTCTTTTCCGCCTCGTCCACGCACTGGGTGCGCATGAAAGTACCGTGGTTCCCGCTGAATCCGTGCAGAGCCAGTACCAGCGGGGCTTTCTTGTCTTTGGTCGCCTTCGTAGAAACAAACACCGCATATGGAAGCATCTCGTCGGTATCGGTGAAGAGATACTCGCGCAGCTCCACACGATCGTCCACCGGATCGGCCCCCGTGCGTCTGCTTTGCCCGGCTGTTGTGCTTACCGGCGGACTCGTAACTTTTGATGTTCCAAAATTGTCGTTAGTCGCAGGCCCATTCTGTGCAATTACATAAACCGCCAGGAAAGTACAAATAACTAAAGAAACAAATAATACTTTTCTTTTCTTTAACATCCTAAAACCTCCATCACAGATACTTTGGAATTTTCACGAAAATACTTGCTTCCATTCTCAGGCCTGTATTGTTGACCCCTATTGGATGCCCTTGTCCCCCTCGACGCTGTCCTGCTGTTGGGACATGAAGGCATCCTCTCAGGTCGATAAGGCTCGGATTCTACTGCCCGATTTTTTCCCTGGCCTGTTCCCTGCGCCAGGAATAGTAGCTGTCGAAGGCCTTCAGCTTTTCCAGGTTCGGGATTGGTTTCGCGCTTGCAGAATCATCGAAATACAGAACCTGCTGATCCTGCTCGGTAAAGTTGGGCCAAAGAGGCAAGGCGGGTCTTCTGTTGGGGTCACCCGTTGCTGCGAAATTGATCCAATATGTTTGGATCAGTTCGGAAAGAGCCAGGTCTTCGGGACGGGGTGCGCCGCCCGGTCCTGCAAAATTCCCGAAGACATAAGAAACCTCCGCTGCATGATTGGCCCCGTCGGGAGATGCCGGTGTGCGATGATCGTAATAATAGACGAAGGCTTTTCCATCCCCCATCCGGGATTGCATTCGCGCCCAGGCCCAGGTAGGCCATGCAAATGCGAATTCGCGGAAGACGTCTGCCGATGCGCGGGCCGCTTCGGCGTCGGTTGAATGCGGATACGCTTCCAAAATCACATCCGCCCGCTCTCCATAACCGGATCGTATCTGTTTTTCAAACTCTTCAGCGTTAACAGGGCCGCGCATGAACAATCCACCCTCATTGGAGTTGGTGCCGGCCAGGATCGGAGTGTCGTTGAATCGGCCTTTTTCATACAATTCATAGGGGTCGCCCGGGATTACGTAGCCATCGGCTACAGGCCAGAAACGGACACCGCCCATTCCTCCTCCGGCAGCTTCCTGGATCTGTTCGGCCGGCAGAGCCCGCGCAGCGTTCATATCAGAGGCGCCGAGTTTCTTCAGGAAGCTTTCGCCGTCCGACTCTGCCAGCTTCAATGCCGGTACATTCTGCCCGGCTCCATCTTCAATTCGTGGCGGGGCAAAAGAGCCTCCGCTTTCGGAAATTGCACGATGGAACAGCCCCTTGGCCGGCGGAGCAGCGGAAAGCATGCCGACCGCGATTCCTCCCGCCGACTCGCCGAAAATCGTGACACACGAAGGATCTCCACCGAATCGGGCGATATTGTCTTTTACCCATTGGAGGCCGGCTATCATGTCCTGAATTCCATAGGTCCCCGACCCCCTGCCGCTTTCACGGCTGAGTTCCGGGTGCGCCATGAAACCGAAAACGCCCAGCCGATATGCGATGCTTACGAGGACCACCCCCTTTTGGGCGAATTTTGTTCCGTCGAACATGGGAGTTCCCGTCATTCCGCCGACGAAGGCGCCGCCGTGAATCCACACCATCACCGGCCGCTTTTCGCCGGCGGTTTTCGCTGCCGTCCATACATTCAGGTACAGGCAGTCCTCGCTGAAATTTGCGGGGGCTCCCGTCATCGCGGACATGCTGGAATCCTGCATGCAGCCGGGAGCGAAGGTATCGGCGTTTCTGACTCCCGTCCATGCCTTTGTCGGCTGCGGAGCCTTCCAGCGCAGATCCGCCACCGGCGGCGCAGCAAACGGAATCCCTTTGTATGAAAAAACGCCGTCCTGATCGACACCTTCAATGGTGCCTCCCGTTACCTCAACGGTTGTCGTCAGAGGCGGCGAACTGCATGCAACGATAAAAACAATCGAGACCACTGACACAAAAAAACAACTTGAATGTTTGGAAAGCATCGCATCTCCTTAATATTTCTGTAATGCAATTTTTTTTCATTACAGGCAGACCGACCGTTGTTATCAATATAGTTTGCCAATATTTCATTCCGGCAGTTCATTCCGATTCATTGCGCGCAGAACATTCCGGATTTCGCGGGATGTGTTGGAATGCCACTTTATCGCAATTCCTGCAAATTATCGCTTGAAGGCCGGCCTCTTTCATATTATAAAACCGGAATTCACGATTTATACAAGTGTATAATTTCAGAATATGAAACAGCCATAATATGAATTATGCGTTGCAGTCATTTTATAAGGTGATCAGGCATGGCATCCGGGACTGAAATCGAAAAATACCGGGAAGAAAACCTTCTTTTCAAAAAACAGATTGAAGAACGTACCGGCAAAACTGTCGAACAGCTGTATGAGGAAAGAGCCAAACGAGTCCTGGATGTGATCGAATTGAGACAACCGGATCGAGTGCCCTTCATGGTTCTTGTCGAGGCGCATCACTATTCCGGAATTCCCAAGACGGCTGCCTTCTACGATCCGATCACGCTGAAGAGAACGATGCGGAAAATGGTGGTTGATCTGGAACCCGACATGGGCGAGCCGGGGTTTCCGTCCTGCGGCGCAGCAATGACCGAACTGGGTGTCCAGAACTGCGTATGGCCCGGTGGGCCTAAACCGCCGGATTATGAATACCAGTTCATCGAACGGGAATACATGAAGGAAGACGAGTACGACATGTTCCTGAATGACCCCACCGGCTTTATGATCCGCCGTTACCTTCCCCGCGTCTATAAGGCCCTAGCACCTTTGGCAAAACTCCCTCCCCTGGACAGCATTTTTATGGGGTTTGAGCACTTGACTCCGCTTTTTACCGATCCGGATTTTCTGCAAATGGCCGGAAATCTGGCTGAATCCGGGAAGCTTGTGAATGAGTTTCACAAGAATGTGGGGGATGCGTATGAAGATCTGGCCCAACTGGGATTCCCTCCCTTTGCCCGGTTTGCGCCGGGAGGTGTGGGCGGAGCGCCTTTTGATACGGTCACGAGCTTCCTGCGTGGAATGAAAGGCTCCATGCTCGATATGTATCGTCGGCCCGACAAATTAATCCAGGCTTCTGATGCGATACTTGAAAGGCGCATTGCTTGTGCCATTCATGCTGATCCAAATGAGAGAGACTATCCTCCGAGAGTAGGCATGCCGCTCTGGAGAGGCGATCCGGTCTTTATGTCCGAGGCTCAATTTAAAAAGTTTTACTGGCCAGGACTAAAGAAGTCTCTGCAAACACACGTAGACCTGGGTTACGTGCCTGTGCCGTTCTTCGAAGCTGTATTTGGTGACAGGCTGGAATGTCTTCTGGAACTACCCAAAGGCAGGATATTGGCTTCTGTCGAAGCTGCGGATGCCGTTCGGGCAAAGGAGATTCTAGGAGGTCATACAAGTCTTCTGGTGCGATGTCCGAATGTGTGCAAGCTGTGGTCGATCGGCCAACTGGAATCTTTCATTAAAGATCTTATTGATAAATGCGGCAGTAATGACGGCCTTATAATCGTCATTAAGATTCCGGACAAGACACGAATTGAAGACATGCAGGCAATGCTGAAATCAATTAAAGAGTACGGGAGGTATTAATCCGGGTTATTAGCTTGGTCATCATGATCCATAGTTTCATCAACACACATTTGAACACAAGGAGGCGCAATGCTTTTCAAACATTCAAGTTGTTTTATATTGTTACTGGCCCTGGCCTTTTTCGCCGGTGCATGCGGTTCGCCGTCTCTGACAACAACGGTTGAGGTAACGGGAGGCACGATTGAAGGTGTCGAGCAGGACGGAATTTTTTCCTATAAAGGGGTTCCATTTGCCGCGCCTCCGGTCGGAGATCTGCGCTGGCATGCACCTGCGCCGGTGGATCCCTGGAAGGGTATCAAGAAAGCGGATGCTTTCGGGCCCGCCTGCATGCAGGCCGCGGGCGCAATGGGGAACACCGCGCCGGTCAGCGAAGACTGCCTGTACCTGAACGTGTGGACGCCGGCAAAACAGACGGATGAAAAGCTTCCGGTTATCTTCTGGATTTATGGAGGAGGCTTTAGCGGCGGCTCCACCAGCACTCCCATGTATGACGGNNCCTTTCGGATTCCTTGCCCACCCGGAACTCAGCAGCGAGAGCAGCAAGGGCTCGGGAGACTACGGACTCGAGGATATGATCGCGGGACTGAAATGGGTGCAAGAGAATATTGGCCGTTTCGGAGGCGATCCTTTCAACGTGACGATTTTCGGCCATTCGGCCGGCGGCATGGCGGTCAATATGCTCGCGGCTTCCCCTGTCACGAAGGGTCTTTTCCATCGTGCTATCTGTATGAGCGGAGGGTCGTTTGCTCCACTCCAGACTTCGAATCAAGGGGGAATAGGATTGGGAATCCCGACCCTCGAGCTGGCGGAGTCAAACGGAGAAGAATTTCTGGAGAAACTGGGGGCTGCCGACATCAAGGCTGCTCGTGCTTTAAGCGCGGAGGAAATCCAGAAAGCCCTTGGCGGCGGAATGGGGGGAGGTGGACTCCGATTCCGGCCCGTAGCCGACGGGTATATCATCCCGAGCGACCTCTACTCGCTCTATCAGGAGGGCCGCTTCAACGATACGCCTATTTTGGCCGGCAACACTTCCGGAGAATTGGGATCGTTCAGGGGCCGCGGAAACATCACTGCCGCTCAATTTGAACAGCAGATCAAATCGCAATATGGCCCTCACGCCGATGCTATTTTAAGCGTGTACCCTCATTCGACGGACGCTGAGGCGGCGAAGTCGTCAACGGACCTTGCCCGCGAAAGCACCTTTTCCTGGAGCACATGGACGTGGGCCAGGCTTCAGTCCGAAAAAGGCACTGGCAAAGCCTTCGAATACTATTACGATTACCACGCACCCACGGTCGACAGTTCAGGCCACGGCAGCGACGTTCCGTATGCATTCCAGACCCTGGGTCCGGGACCGCAGGGAGATCCCAAACCGGAGGATTTAAAATTATCCGATATGATCAGTTCTTATTGGGTTAATTTTGCCAAAACCGGCGATCCGAACGGCCCCGGTTTGCCTGAGTGGCCGGCATTCACAGAAAAGGATCAGAAAGCGATGGTATTCGATTCGGCTCCCGGCGCCCGACCTGTGCCTAACCTGGACAAGCTGAAAGCGTATGATGCCTATATCACCTGGCTCAGAGAACAGGCAGAGTAAAAAGCAGGGAAACAGTTGTTCCGTGCGTGCCGGAAGGGAATCGGTCCTGACGGCACTTCAGGGGGTATTCACACGCCTGGCTGGACCGGCAGTTGAAGGGGGACAAGGGATCCGCGAAGACGTTCCGGGGAGACAATTGAGGTCTCTACCAACCCGGCGTGGATTTTCCAAAAGAAGAAGATCGGCCGAAAATCGGCCAGGCCCATAAAAACTCAAGGGTGGTGCGGTTCAATCCGCGCCACCGGCATTGGTCATATATCATCCTGTATCCTGTCGCATGATTGTGCCGGCAGTAAAATAAATGGATACTGTCGTTTCACCTGTAATTTACTTGCTGCCTTCCTATTTCTTGATGAACAAAAATGGAGGTTTCAAGGTGAAACCCAAACATTTTGTAATCGTTTTGGTTTTATTGACCTGGCCGGCATTATTCGGACAGGAAACAGGTAATGCGCCTTATATGGACCCCGATCTTTCTCCTGAGCATCGGGCGGCCGATCTCGTCTCCTGCATGACGCTGGAGGAAAAAGTGCTCCAGATGCAGAGCACCGCTCCCGCTATCCCTCGACTCGGCGTACCCGCCTACAACTGGTGGAACGAGGCGTTGCACGGCGTGGCCCAGGGCCGCGCTACCGTCTTTCCGCAGGCCATCGGACTCGCCGCCACCTGGGATACCGATCTGATGTATCGGGTGGCCGACATCATTTCCACCGAAGCGCGGGCAAAGTACAACGACGCCTTGACGCGTCCCGCCCCATCCGGTCCCGAAGCACTCATGACCCTTCCCGGCCGCACCGCCGGACTGACCTACTGGTCGCCCAACATCAATATCTTCCGGGATCCCCGATGGGGACGCGGGCAGGAGACATACGGAGAAGATCCTTACCTGACCGGCCGCATGGGCGTCGCATTCGTCACCGGAATGCAGGGGAAAGATCCTCATTACCTGAAAGTCGTCTCCACGCCGAAGCATTTTGCGGTACACAGCGGTCCGGAGCCGGAAAGGCATGAGTTTGATGCCAGAGTAAGCGAATACGACCTGGTGAACACCTATCTGGCAGCCTTCCGGGCCACNNAATCACAAATACTCCTCCACCCTGGGCGGCGCAGCTGTAGCTGCCGTCAAGGCGGGGACGGATCTCACCTGCGGAACAGAGTATCGAACCCTGGTCGACGAAGTAAAGGCCGGTAACATCAGCGAATCCGAAATCAATCGCTCGCTGGAGCGGCTCTTCGTCGCACGATTTCGCCTGGGCATGTTCGATCCCCCGGAGCGGGTCCCGTATTCGAAGATTTCGATTGCCGAGAATGATTCGAGTGTGCACAGGCAGGTGGCGCGGGACGCTGAGCGGAAGGCAATCGTGCTGTTGAAAAATGAGGGTGGGGTTCTGCCTTTGAGCCCGTCGATAGGTAAAATCGCCGTCATCGGACCTTCAGCCGACGACCCCATTTCACTGCTGGGCAATTACAACGGCATCTCGTCCAGTCAGGTTACTCCGCTGGAGGGAATCGAGCAGCAGTTCAGGACCACGAAGGTGCGGTACGCACTTGGCGCGACCTATACGGCCAGCACTTATTCTTTGGTTCCCTCGACATTCCTGATGCCTGCGGAAGGCAAAGGCCGCGGATTGCTGGTCGAGTACTTCGACAATCCCGAATTCCAGGGACAGCCTGCACTCCGCCGGGCCGAGCCGCGTGGGTATTTCGATATGGGGATGGAAGATCCCGCTGTAATCGCGGCGATCGGCAACGAAAAGTACTCGGTGCGCTGGACGGGTACTCTGACGCCGCCCACTGCTGGCGAGTACGATCTGGCGGTCCGCATCGGCAGGTGGAATCGTACGGCTACGGTTCGACTGTTTCTCGACGATAAGGAACTCACCTTCGGCGCGGGGCCTTCCACTCAAATGACCTCGACACAAACGGCGCCGGGACCTCAAAGGAGTGCGCGTTCCCGGGTGACATTGGAGGGCGGCCGGAAGTACGACTTGCGAGTGGAATATCAACAGCCGGGTTCCGGCGGTACGATTCAGCTCGGATGGATCCCGCCCGCCGATGCTGCCCTCGTGGAGGCCATGACGCTCGTGAAGGATTCCGATGTTGCCGTTGTTTTCGTCGGCTTGAGTCCCGAACTGGAAGGAGAAGAAATGCCCGGTTTGAATATCCCCGGTTTTCTCGGCGGCGACCGCACCAGTCTGGACCTGCCCGAACCACAGGAAAACCTGGTGAAGTCAGCTATTGCCACCGGTAAACCGGTGATCGTGGTTCTGACCGGTGGCAGCGCAATATCTGCGAATTTTGCCGCCGAACACGCTGACGCACTGCTCGCGGCATGGTATGGCGGCGAGGAGTCCGGCACGGCAATCGCGGAGACCCTGGCCGGCGTCAACAACCCGGCGGGCCGTCTTCCTGTGACATTCTACAAAAGCGTGGATCAGTTGCCCCGGTTCACCGATTACGATATGAATGGCCGTACCTATCGGTATTTCAAAGGCGATCCCCTGTACACTTTCGGTTTCGGGTTGAGCTATTCCAGTTTCAAGTACTCCGGCCTCAGCGTGAAGCGGACACAGAACGGCGCCGAAATCCGCGCGACGGTAAAGAATACTTCCGCTCGGGACGGCGAAGAAGTGGTGCAGCTATATATCGGCGGAGGCTCTGAAGAGGAGGCGCCTATAAGGAGTCTGCGCGGATTCCAGCGGATTCTCCTGCGTGCGGGCGAGAGCCGCAAGGTGAGTTTCACGCTGGGTTCAGAGGAGATCCCGGATTCCAGTGTAGAGGTCAGCGTCGGCGGAGGGCAGCCCCTGGAGGGAATACCGCACGTGCGGGGAACGCCATAGAAACAGTCCTGTGCGCTGCTGAAGTATGAAGTCGGCTCAAAGTATCGCCAGAACACCCGGGGAAACTTCGAGCCTGTAAAAATGCAGACTAAGGCTTTTTAAAGGTCCAGCGCGCCTTGTCGCTTTCGGGATCAAACTTCAAGAGCGTCGGTGTGCTTCGGCCCACCGCGGTCAGGGCTACGGGTTCGTTGGAGTTCGGCATCGACTTGGGCATAATGCGGTATGTGCC